>CAZWFM010000188.1:0-4680 GCA_964633185.1 uncultured Bacteroidales bacterium
TAAAAACAGGTATTCATATTATCCGCGACAATTTTTGGTTTGGCACAGGTACCGGCGATGTTCAAGATGCATTTCAAATGCAATACATCAGAGAAAATTCAAAATTAAAACCCAAATACAGGTACAGAACACACAATCAGTTTATTACTTTCTTCCTGACCTTTGGAGTTTTTGGGTTTCTCTGGATCTTTTTTGCGTTATTCTACTCTCCTGTTCCTGAAAAAAAGTATAGAAATTTTATGTTTCTTATGTTTTTTCTTATTGGTGTTCTCTCTATGTTGAATGAAGACACTCTTGAAACTCATGTGGGTGTTTCATTTTTTGCTTTCTTTTATTCTTTCTTTTTATACTCAATGCCCGAAGATGATGCCTCCCCGTAAAAGAATTAATGAATTGTTTTTTTATCGGGATGTGCTGGAAGTTGCTCCTGATCTGATCGGTAAAATATTGGTGATCAAAAATGATAAAACCATTTCTGAATTTATGATCACAGAAGTTGAAGCATACCGCGGTGAAGAAGACAAAGCTTGTCATGCAAATAAAGGAAGAACGGCTCGTACGGAAATTATGTACCATTCCGGAGGACATATTTATGTTTACCTTATCTATGGAATGTACTGGATGCTGAATTTTGTCACAGGCAATGAAAATGAACCGCAAGCTGCTCTTATAAGAGGAATTGAAGGATTTAACGGACCCGGAAAGCTTACGAAGCAACTTAAAATTGATGGTTCCTTTTATGGTGAAAATCTCTGTTATTCTGCCCGCGTATGGATTGAAGACAGAAAGCAAAAACCGAATATTAAAATTTCAAAGCGTTTAGGAATTGATTATGCAGGTGAACCCTGGGTAAGTAAACCATGGAATTTTAAGATTTCTTATCCAAAAAATTGTTAAGATATTTGGGCCAAATCTACACTTCTGTTTGAATTTGATTATAAATTCGCGTTCTTTGTCGACAAGATTTATAATCATTGCCAAATGAAAAAATATTCAACAATTAATAATCTTACCGGTTGGATTGTTTTCCTTATTGCTTCATTTACTTATTTGTCATCTCTGGAACCCACAGCCAGTTTCTGGGATTGTGGTGAATTCATTGCTGCATCTTACAAACTTCAGGTAGGACATCCTCCCGGAGCTCCCTTTTTCTTAATCATGGGCAGGATATTTACACTCTTTGCCGGAAATAACAAAGAACTTGTTGCACTAACCATAAACGCTCTTTCAGGCCTTGCGAGTGCATTTACTGTTTTATTCCTGTTCTGGACCATCACTCATCTGACAAAAAAGGTTATTACCAATCAGGATTCTCCTGATTTTTCAGAAAAAATCATTATTCTGGGGTCCGGTCTTGTTGGAGCTTTAGCTTATGCATTCAGTGATACATTCTGGTTTTCGGCTGTCGAAGGTGAAGTATATGCCAGCTCTTCATTATTCACTGCATTGGTCTTTTGGGCGATTTTAAAATGGGAAAATATAGCCAATGAAAAATATGCCAACCGATGGCTGATTCTGATCGCATATATGATGGGATTATCTATTGGTGTTCATTTATTAAATCTCCTGGCCATTCCGGCCATTGTATTGATTTATTACTTCAGAAAATATAAGGTTACAAAACAAGGAATTTTAGCTGCATTAAGTATTTCTGCATTGATTCTTGGAGGTATTATGTATGTTTTAATACCGGGTCTTATCAAAGTTGCTACAATTTTTGAAAGAATTTTTACCAATGGTTTCGGGATGTCTTATTTTTCAGGAGTCCTTATTTACCTGTTCATTCTTTTCACCCTGCTGACATATGCCATTATCCGGACAACTCAAAAGAAGAATGTAATTTTGAATACCATATTTCTTGTTTTAACTGTTATTACAATTGGTTATTCATCTTATGCACTTGTATTGATAAGATCTGCTGCTGATCCGCCCATGGACCAGAATGATCCTGAAAACCTGTTTAACCTCCTGTCATACCTCAACAGAGAACAATATGGTGATCGCCCCCTTCTTTACGGACAATATTTTAATGCTCCCGGTCAGAATGAAGGAAATGGGAAACCTGTTTACGCTCCCAATGACGGGAAATATGAAATAATAAACTATAAACCCGAGTACAAATACGACAACTCTTTTAAAACCCTTTTCCCAAGAATGTATAGCTCACAACCTGATCATATCGATGCATACATGAGATGGACCGGAATGAAAATGAGTGATCTGTACAGAGTGCAGGCAGATCAATCCGGAGAAGTGATCAGAGATCGTATGGGAAATATCAGATATGATTACAGGCAACCCAAGAAAAAACCAGGATTTTCGGATAATATCCTTTTTTTCTTCCGATACCAGTTGGGCCATATGTATTTCAGGTATTTCATGTGGAATTTTGCCGGCAGGCAAAATGATATACAGTCTCATTTTAAAGAAGAAATTAATAACGGAAACTGGATCAGCGGATTTAAATTTTTGGATTCAGCCAGAATTGGCAACCAAAATGTACTTCCTGATAAACAGTTAAACAACCGTGCACGCAACAGATATTTTTTATTGCCTCTTGTCTTTGGAATTATCGGCATGTTATTTCATTGCAAGCATGACAATAAAAATTTCTGGGTTGTTATGTCATTGTTCTTTTTCACCGGTATAGCCATTGTCATGTACCTGAACCAGTATCCGCTGCAACCGCGTGAAAGAGATTATGCTTATGCAGGATCATTCTATTCATTTGCTATTTGGATAGGACTGGCTGTTGCTGCTTTATATAAAACAGCTAAAAATAAAAATTTCGAATCTTTATCGCGATATGCGATCCGGGGATCAATTGTTGTTGTAATACTGGCAATTTTTGATTATGCCAATAATGGCAGACTTAGCTTCACATGGACAGCTATCTTCACACTATTCTTGATCTTGTTGTTATTATTGATCATGAAACTTTTAGGTTCCTCAATAAGGAACAACAAAATTCTGGCCTCTCTTATCCTGATTTTATCGATTCCAGTGCCCATCATCCTCGCTGCGGAAAACCGGGATGATCATAATCGCTCAGGACGATTTGTTGCACGTGACTTTGCAGCTAATTATCTGAATTCCTGCGAATACAACGCCATTATCTTCACGAACGGTGATAACGATACTTTCCCTTTATGGTATGTGCAGGAAGTTGAAGGTGTAAGAACCGATGTTCGGGTGATCAACTTAAGTTATCTTTCAGCCGACTGGTATATTGAACAAATGGAACGCAGGGCATACGAATCTGACCCGGTGAAGATGACTCTTACAAAAGATAAGTATCGTCAGGGCAAGCGCGATATAGTAATACTTTTTGACAGGGTTGAAGGATATGTTGATCTGAAAGAAGCCATCGAGTTTCTTGCAGACGATAAATCGCAACCATTGTCTCTTCCCGGTATTTCCGAACCCAATTATTATATCCCTCAGCATAAGTTTAGATTGTCCGCTGATTCGACACTGGTATTTGGAAACGGAACTATAAAGCCAGAAATGGCTGACAAATATCTTCCTGAGATCCGATGGGAAATATCGCGCAATTACCTGATTAAAAACCATCTTATGGCTCTTGATTTCCTGTCGGCAAATGAATGGGGACGTCCCATTTATTATGCCATTACAGTAGGAGATGAGAACTACATCAATCTGGATGATTTCTTTGAAATGAGTGGCCTTGCCTACAGAATTATCCCGGCTGTCACAACTGATAACATAGGATATGCAGGCGGTATCAATACCGAGGTGACGTTCAACAATATGATGAATAAATTCAAATGGGGAGGTATTGAAAATGAGAAGGTTTATCTGGATGAAAATTGTGCACGCATGTTTTCCAATATGAGACATAATTTCGGCAATCTTGCCGAAGCTCTTCTGCTAAAAGGGAAAACCGATTCAGCGAGACTGGTTCTTGATAAGTGCCTGGAATTAATTCCAAACCGTACTATACCTTATGATGTGTACATGTTAAACATGGTAGACACCTACTATAAATTAAATGAGCAGGAAAAAGCACAGACTCTGGCAAATACGATTCTTGAAAACACGTTCCAGGATCTTGATTATCTTATAAGCCTTGACAAGCCATTTTCAAATTATCTCATCATGGAAAAGCGGATTGCAGCGCACATTTTCAGAGAATTGATCAATATCAGTCATCTTAACGGGGATAAACTATTCAGTGCGGAAATCCATCAGCAACTGGAAAGTTACGGACCTGTGCTTAATAACATTTTCAGATAGAAATGGCTTACTTTCATATTTCAGGATGGATGAAGATGATGTATCCCTCATTAATATGGGATATGCGAAAGAATAGCAAATCAATATTTCTTACATTCGATGACGGCCCCACTCCTGATGTTACCGATGAAGTCCTTGACATACTGGACAGGTATAATGCCCAGGGAACTTTTTTTTGCCTGGGAAGAAATATAGAAAGACATCCCGACATCTATAAGAAAATCATTCGTAAAGGTCATATCACAGGCAACCATACATATAGTCACCTGAAGGGCTGGAAATCAAAAAATGAGGAATATTATAAAGACATCGATCTGGCAAAGCATCAGATAGAATCTTCCCTCTTCCGGCCCCCTTATGGTCAGATTCGCAGATCACAGATCAAATACCTGAAAAACGAATACAAGATCATTATGTGGGAAG
>CAZWFM010000189.1:0-4672 GCA_964633185.1 uncultured Bacteroidales bacterium
TTCCAGCCACCTTTCAGATATAAACTTTAAAACCAGGCCACCGATAATTACCCCTGCAATTCCTGCAAGGGATAGCACTATAATTCGCCGGCTGATCTTCAGACGCCGTGTTTGTATTGCTATCTGAAAAGAAGAAAATAAATTAAACAGAGTGATGACCGGAATCAGTGTTTTTATAGGTATAAAATGGATCAGTAATGGAAGGGAAAAAAGGGCAAAACCAAATCCTGTGGTTCCCTTGATAACACCGGAAACAAAGACAATACTTAATATCATGATCCAATCAGCAGTACTCATAAAATCAGAATATGCAATCTTACTGACAAAAGTAAATGATAAACGAATATAATCAGAAAAAACAGTCCGGGATTCCTGCCAGTTTATCTGCCATGAAGGTATATTCTGTTGATAAATTCACCATGTCTGATGATCTGGGCTTTCTATAAAGCCTGTTTACAATTGTTTTAACTATCTGCCTGTTTAACAAAATGGAATAAGAAAAAAACAGAGCCGAAAGACATAATCTCAGACTGGATTTTATGGTAGTTACTTTGTATACTGTATAAAAAAATACCCTTATTATGAGTAAGCGAACTTGCACTTACAAATATAAGCTTCAGTTATCTGAGTCAATCAAGTGATTTTTTAAATACTGTTGTAAACAATATCAACAAATGTGTACTGCTGTTAAACGTATAGGTATTGTTCATCATTTTTGCAATTCCAGCTTTTGGACCAATCTGTCACTTTCATCCAAATCAACTGCAAAATTAAGGATCAGCTCTTGTCCCTCTTCCAGATGTATATCAATGCCCTCTTCCATATATTCGAAAATATCCAGCTTATAATTGCCTGCCGGTAAATCAGTAAGCAAAAATTTTCCGTTGATAAAAACATGACTCCGTTCTTCATAAAACTGTCCTTTAATGTTAACAATCAACACAACATTTTTTATCAGTTCTCCTGTACTTCTGTCTGTGAAATTTCCTCTTACTGCACAAGGTTCAGTTTGCCTGTAATACCATCCTGCCATATCACCTGCATGAAAAGCATAGATGGTTCTCACATTGCACGAATCTACAATCAGATAACCGTTACCTGTAAGTGTATATTCGTTTATTGATTTAACACTTGCTGTATTTTTACTAAAATTCCTTTCTCTTGAAAAGACAAAATAGACTGCATTCCCCGGATCCTGCAGCAGTGTATATTCTATACACGGATTTTCAGAAACTGATATTTTTCTGTACCATTCTGTCGAGTAACAGGCAAGTTTGTCTTCAAGATTTTTAATATACAGATTATTCTTTTTTTCATAATCAACTATGCTGGTATTGAACACCATATTTGAAAGCCTTGTATATGTCGATCTTGGTGATTCTAAAGAATATAAGCTCCTCTCCGAATTATCAGTCTTTGAACAGCTAATTCCATTGGTCAATCGGTTATTCATAGTAAACAGATTCCTGAATTCTGAATACAAAACAGTATTCGCCGGCAGGGTATTCCCGGATTTTATTTCAGACAGATCACCGTTTGCAGCCTGTTCCACATACTTCGACATTAAGAACGGAATGGAATCAGGAGAAGAACCACAGTCCATAAGAAGTTTCATGCTTTTATTATGTCCTTTCTCCCAGGCATAGGTAAAGGCTGTTTTAAACATTGTATCACTTTGATGAACAGAGGCTCCGTTTTCAATCAATAACCTGATGATTTCATCATTCCCCAGTCCGGCACTTACCATCAGGGGAGTAATTCCCTTTTTATAACTTCTGTTTGCATTTGCATTATGATCAAGAAGCAGCTTCGTTATTTCTACGTTCTCATTCTCAACAGATCTTATCAGTGGTGTTACTCCGTTTTTATCGCTTATATCTATATCTGCGTTATGGTCAAGAAGGAATCGTACCATTTCAATCTGATTGCTCTCAACAGATCTTATCAGGGGGGTTACACCATTTTTATCACCCATATCTGTATCTGCATCGTGATCAAGAAGGAATCTTACCATTTCCGTATTATTGCACTCAACAGCCTTTATCAGCGGAGTGATCTCACTATATGTAGATGGTTTATTAACTTGTGCTCCTCCTTTAATAAGCATTTCCGACATTTCAAAATCTCCTTTTTCTACGGTGACAAGCAAATTATTTCCCGGATCGAGACCCTTGCTGATGAGGTATTCATATACGTTAAAAAAATCAGCTTTTTCATAATTCTTAAACCAGTAACTTTTAAACCTTACATACCCCAACTCCTGATTGAAATACTTTTTGAGTAACAGATCTCCCAGGTTTTCGTTATGTTTATTTCTTCTATTGATATTTGCCCCGTGTTCCAATAATAGATCAACGATCTTATATACATCTTCAGTAGGCCTGTCTTTAAAAAAACAGTACCAGAATAACGGATCATCCGTTAAACTGCTGGCAGGCACATCAACAGGGAATTCCTGTCTTACGTATCTTTCTGTTTTTTCCACTTTTCTGTGGTATACAGCTTTTCGGAAATATTCATAGGCATATTGCTGCGAAAAAGTATAGTGTGTCCCTGCAAAAAACAGAAGAACAAGTAACAATGCAATCTTTGATTTCATCAGATACTATATTTTCCATTAAATATCTGAATTTTTATCTGATTCACAAATGAGATGAATTGATAAAAGGCAGATATTGTTCAAATAAAGAATGCGTATTGAATAAAGGAGAATATCCACCAGTAAATAACAATTTGGATAAAATGAGCCATAAACCTAATCTTCCTGCAAAGCGGATACATATTTTCACTATATTGTTGAGGTAGTAGTTGATAACAGGAGCAAAAGCATGCCCAATGTTCAATATAGTTCAACTATGTCATGAAAAATTGGCATTGATCCTGTCCCGTATTCGTTTTCGGTTCATGAGAAAAAGAAAAAATTCGAAAAGAAACCCTCTGAGAGGCCCGGCAATCCTGAATAACAACATGACACGATGCAAAACACGATTGTATTTATATACCTTCTCAAGGGCTTGCGAAGTATATTGGGGATCAAGGATCATTTTTGCCACTTCCTGACCCGAAATGAGGGACTGATAAATGCCCTCTCCGGTGAGTCCGGAGGCAAGTCCGGCAGCTTCTCCTGCCAAAAATATATTGCCAAACTGCAAGCCCTTATAATCATAGGATATCGGACAGGATTCCATTTTTGCATCACCCACATCAATATTCTTACTGATCAGCCAGTTTTGAAAATTACGAATGATCTTCCGGTGATTTACCTTCTTCGGATCACAGCAACAGCCTACTGCAATTTTATTCCTGTGTGGAAATATCCATGCATACCAGCTATTAAAACGCCGTGAATCCAGAAAGATCTCCAGTGCCGGATCAACCTCAGATCTGGGAATTGTATACTGAAAACCAATCAGTCGCTTTCTCACCTTTAACTTCAGGTACTTCCTCACAACTGACGAATACCCTTCTGCTCCCACCAGGAATTGGAAGCCATACTCCCTGCCATCTTTCAGGATAACTTTATTTTTTTGGATCTCGGTTACATGACTGTTCATTTTCACATCTACTTTGAGATCCTTCAGAAGGCTTCCCTGGTATGCTCCCAATTTCTTTCGGTCAATGGTAAAGAGAAAAGGAGAAGGAACTATGGTGTCAACTCTCTTGTGCCTTGAATGTATGGCAGCTCTTGAGATCTTGTATTCAATTGCTTCATCGGGCAGGGGAAGTACTTCCATATCTTTCATTGTGAGTCCGCCCGCACAGAGTTTCCGGCCGAAACAATTGTTTTTCTCAAGCAACAGCACATGCTTCCCTGCACGGCCCAACACCTCAGCACATTTAAGTCCTGCAGGACCTCCCCCAACTATGATTACATCATACACTTCCATGAATACAAAATACTCTTCTGATTTGTTCTGTTACTTGTTCGCCTATACCAAATTAAATATTATCTTTTATTCAACTTCACAGTCGACATTTATTTTATTTAACCGATGTGAACAGGTTTACTCAATAACTTAAGGTTTACTATGGGCAATAAGACCATAAATAGTGATTATCAATTCCCGGACAATACAAAGTAACGAGCACAATTGGTCAAATCAGAATATGTATCAATTAACTTCCCGGTTTTGCAAACTTACTTTTTTTAATACTGATCGGCATGACGCCACCAGGCAATTGTTCCGATGAATCCTGCAATGCTTGTAGCAATAAGAATAATATAACTGGCAAATACCAGGTACATTCCTTCGGTTCCTTCTGCAATAGTATAGATTCCCGGAATAGCCCAGGGGAAATATGGCCCCAACCCAATTACTGCAACAAATTGTGCCATTATCAGCGAAAGTATCACAAAACCTATGGGAGCAATTATACCTCTGCTTATACTGGCAAAGAAAGCCACTGGTGTACTCAATAGCACGGTTAAATAAGAAGTGACAATAAATATATGCATAGAATGGTAAAAGACTTCCTCTGACCAACCCGGTATACCAATGAATAAACCTATAACAAGACCTGCAAAAAATAAAACAAAGATCAGTACAGAACACCAGATCGTTACAATTAAAAATTTGGAGACAACTATTGAAGAACGTGATACCGGTAATGCAAGCATATCTGTTATCGTATGTTCTATATACTCACGACCAAATACCCAACTGGTTACAAA
>CAZWFM010000190.1:0-4672 GCA_964633185.1 uncultured Bacteroidales bacterium
GGTATTTCAGAGATTTTCATAAAGAGTATTACCATACAAAAATGTATGTTTTTATTGCCCTCTTCATTGTTACCCTGATTAGCATCAACTATTTATTTGATATTGAAAACAGTTACATTGACAGGTATTATGGCAGACCTATTCGTATACTTTTCTATTTCTGTTATCATGCACAGGCATATTTTGGTGTTTTACTGATCATTTATTTTTTTGGTAGGGAGAAGCTGATCCTTTCCTCTGAGTTTTGGATTAAAAGCATCCTGGGATTCCTTATTCTATCCGTCGATCGTTCAGTGTTTCCTTTTATTGCAGATGTTCTGAAAGATTTTGTTCCATCTCAAATATTCAGGTTCAGTCGTGAATTGGTATACAATGTGTATGGTTTTATCACGATCATGGGAATGCTGGCACTTATGAAATTTATATTCGACAGACGGGAAGATTTCGGGATCTATGGATTGCGGTTTAAGAAAGTGAATTATCGTGTCTATTTTTTGATGTTCCTGATAGTAACGCCGCTTGTTTTTATAGCATCATTTACACCGGATTTTATTGATTATTATCCCACCTACAAAGGAACAGGAGGTGGGCATTTTGCGAATTATTGTCAATTTTCTGAAAAAGTAAGCATGTTCATATACGAAACGGTATACCTCTCAAGTTTTTTAAATACAGAGGTCTTTTTCAGAGGATTTTTGGTCATCGGTTTATCCAGACTTTTAGGGAAAAATGTTGTACTTCCTATGACTGCTGCATATGCAGTTTTGCATTTTGGTAAACCTATGGGTGAAGCGATAAGTTCGGTTTTTGGTGGATACATACTGGGTATAATAGCATTGTATAGCCGGAATATCTGGGGAGGAGTTTTTATCCACGGAGGCATAGCTTTTCTGATGGAAGTACTGACTTTTATCAGGCAATAGAACGGAGTCTGAGATACCAGTTACCTGTTAGCCCGGTGCAATGGAATTTCCATCATCAGGATATTACATGACAAAGAAAATACTACTATGTTCATTACCTTACAATAGTCACATTACCAACTACCGGATCATGGTTATCAAGTTCAAGGATAAAACGATATACTCCCATAGGTAGGGGATTATCCGTTAAAGACAGACCATTCCACATATATGTTTCACCATAATCAATTCGTTTAGTGAACACAAGCTTACCCTGTTTGGAATAGATCTTCAAAAAGCCAGCGTCGTCATAACTTGGTGCTTCCCAGAGTTCCCCCTCATCGGGTGCAAAGATAAAATCATAATCACAGTCAACGGACGATATTCGGTAATTCCCTGTTTTTGTCATGCAATTGTATTTGTCCTTCAACCACAAAACATAATTTCCGGGATATAATTTTTCAAATACAAACGAAGGATAGAAATTCTTGCCATTGTCTATCGATACGCTATAAGGTGGTGTTCCTCCCTGAATTGATGTTTTCACAATACATATTCTGCCAGTGGGTCTTTGTTCGCAACTTTCTTCAGTCTCTATTCTGGCAGAGATCGCAACCTGGCTGCAATCCGTACTATCTTTCCCATGATCAATGCGGGATTTATTGTCATCAGTAACAGGAATAAGTTCCGGAGTTATACCTGTTGAATCGGGGACCTGCATTTTTTTTGCAGGCTTTTCTGATCTGACATTGATTTTTTCATTTTCCCGGATTGTATCGATTTCATGTGTGTTAGATGTCTTTTCAATAATGGGCGTTGGCGGTTTCTTATACACATTTTCATGTGCAGTTGGTGTGGTTTTTTCCCTGTTTATCTGAGAAGACTCATCATGAAAAGTGTCTGTTCTCTGATCCTTCCTTATTGAAGTATCTGTTACAGGATTAGCTTGTTCTTCTGGTAGCTTGCTATTACTATCTTTCTTGATATTCCTTATGAACATTATGGACAAGAAGATCAATAAACCCACGACTGACAAGGCTATTATTCTATTTCCTGAATTTCGGAACCGGTTATAGGATGTTTTACTGTTATGTATCGCTTTTACTTTTTCCCTGATCTCCAGCAACATTCCATCCCGAATGATCGAAGAGACCGCCCTGTGTTTATCTACCTCACGGGCAAACTCAGGATCACTTTTCATTCGATACTCCAGCTTAGTCAATTCTTCAGCCGACAATTGACCTGTCAGATACCGTTCTATGAGCTCATATTTGTCTATATCTTTTGTCATTTTATTCAAGGACTTCTTTATATGAAGGATTTGTTTCAATCATCTTGATCAGTTTTTGTTTGCATTTGTATTTTTGCGTTTTCACGGCATTTACAGTAGCAAATCCCATCTTTTTGCAAATTTCCTCTCCGGACAAATTCTGGTAGAGTGCATATGTAAGCAATTCATAACATTTTTTCCCCAGTTCACGAATTAATTGTTTAATGGTTTTTTCTTTCTCATGGGTAATGATGTCATCCGTAAAATCATAGGTTTCTTTTTCTTCATAATTCTCTGGCAGCTCTGTTTGCCGTAGGTCCCTTTTTGCTTTATTGATCCATAAATTTCTGCTTACACTATATAAAAAGGCATCTAGTTCATAGTTTGTGTCATACCTGCCCATTTTTATGTGTTTGCATAGAATGACAACAGCATCCTGGAAAATATCTATCGCATCATCACATGAGCCGGAATTCGACAGGATGTATGCTTTCACTTTCGGGAACACACCGGTATACAGATGTTCCAAAATCTGATCATTATAACCGTTCTTAAGACAGTTTACTATTTCTGAATTCGTTGTTTTCAGTTTTCAGGAATTACTGGCTTTTTTAATACTACAAATATGAAAATGGAAAGTAACCATTTCCCGCATAATAGTCAAAATTCTTTTATCAGCTAAATAACTTTTGGTCAATATTTATTCAAGTTGATTATTTTTGGTGATCAATAGTAAGTATGGAATAATTATTGTTCCTGAGAAAAACAGTTCAACCAGCGCGGGATCAAATATTTTGGTAATCTGGAAACACATAGTCATTCGTATCTTGTTGCTGAGCCATGTCTTTATTTTGAATGGTCAGTATCAGGTTGTCAGATATCCTGTACGGTTCAATCAATATTACGATTGTTATCCCTTGTTGAATCCATCTACAGCGGGTTCCTACTCAAAGCTTGAACTTTCACTGGGTAACCGGAGAATGCTTGGTAATTTCAGCAAAATATCCACCTATTATTTTAATGCAAACATGAGGATCCTGTCAGGAAATGGAGTGAATAAACCGTTTAGTACAATTGGAGTGCTGTTGTACAACGACCGTGAAGGTAAATACTTAAACCGCAGCCGGTTTTATGCGATCTATGTCTGGCATGGAAATCTTACAAAGCAGATCAGATTTGCCGGAGGATTTCAGATAGGAGGGATGAATTACATGGTAAAAGGCACACCTTTATCAGGAGATGGATCTGATATTAAACCTGATGCAGCAGTTGGAGTACAATTGTATAATTCCTCCTTTCATATCGGTATTTCTGTTAATCAGATTTTTAATAGTGAGATCAAACCTTTGGAGGAAATTACCGTGCTGGCTCCCTATGTAAATATTACTGCAGACAAAAAGTGGTATTTTTCCGAAGACTTTCTTATTGTCCCCAACCTGGCCTTGTGTATACCATTAACAAAAAAGGATGAATATGCAACCAATAAAATGTTGTTTGATATGAATATCAATCTTACGATCCATGAGAAGTTATTTATTTCGACCGGATTGCATGATAACGATATGATCAACATTTGTGCAGGGATCCATGATGTGCTCTCATCTAAAAGCAAATTGAATATCCATCTTACCTATGCATTTTCACCTGTTCGTGATGTTGAGATCAATACCGATTATCTTGAACTTGGATTGGTTTATCATTTGTAGTTCTGATAATTACTCTATGCGAAGACTTTGCTATTTATGAATTGTTAAAATTGTTGCTGAAGGTTACTTTTTCATTGTTCAATTGTAGTTTGATTATATATGAATAATCAAACAACATCGAATTATGTATATCAAATTAAAACACAGCACTAAATCTTCTTTGGGCATTTTTTTATTGCTCAGTATTTTTTTTCTTACATCTATGGCATCAGGTGCACAGCCTGGTGACTATGGTGACGATTGTACTTATTACGGAACCGTTATCGATCTGTCAGTCGACAGTTGCGGATATCAGATCATTATGGATAATGGAGCCAATCTTCAGCTTGCCGGTGACTCTGTTCCGGAATTTTTTCACGACAGTCTGCGTATTGTTTTTGGCTTCGAAGTGATAGATTCCGTATCGAATCAATGCGGTATCGGATTTCTGATACATCTGACCTGTTGTCAGCCGGTTGAAGAACCTGAATGTCAGGCAGAGTTTGAAATGTATCCATGGGACTATACGATCAACGATTCATCCGGTTTTATGGGTTACAGTTATTCTTTTATTGATGTTTCTTCAGAAAATGTAATCGAAAGGCAGTGGCTTATTCATGTTGACAGCATTGGCAATGACTCGATAGTGTTCTTTACATTTGATTATCCCGGAACATATACGGTGTGTCTTGCAATTACCACAGCAGAAGGATGCTATGATATTGCCTGTGCTGAGCTGGTTATACCGGGTCCTCCATACTGTCAGGCTTCATTTGTCTATGAGCGTATTCCCGTGTTTCCTGTGGATTCTGTTT
>CAZWFM010000191.1:0-4666 GCA_964633185.1 uncultured Bacteroidales bacterium
GATTTGATCTGTATTATGACAAACAGAAATCCTTTGCAACAGATCAAATTTATGGTACGGCCAGTATCTACACATATAAAAACTTGAAGAATACTTCCGTCATTGGTTTGGCAGTAAAAGAAGAGTTTTATAAAGGCGAGACTTATGATGTTCCAGGCGATAGCGTCCTGGAGCTAACAAAAAACCATACAGCAATTACCAGTTTATTAACTTATTTTTCCCTTGATAATCTTGACGACTATTATTTCCCGTCACGAGGTGTCGAATTGTATACGGAATTTTCTCTCTCTTCTGATGAAGAATACAATAGCATTAGTCCGGTTGCCTTGTTAAAAAACAGAAATATTATTGCACTGACACACAAAAGTTGTCTGTTATTGAATTTTTACGGCAGAGCTTTATTTACTGAAAAAATGCCCCAGTTCAAACAGACTTTTGCAGGAGGTGCGGATTACAGTATTTATTTTAATTATCATTTCCCTTTTTATGGTTTGCCTTCAATTACACTGCATGAGAATTATACATTCATTAGTCTTGCCGGGTTACGCATAAATATTGCAAAAAAACATTTTATTTCTTTGATGGGAAATTGTTTGTTTGAAAACAATGAAACTCTTCCGTTTGAAGAATATAAAAGAACATTGGGTGCAGCTATAAGTTATTCTTTCAATTCCAGATTCGGACCTCTTGATTTTACATTAGGGTACTCTGACGGACATGAAAAAATAACGATATCTGCCAATGCAGGATTATGGTTCTAAGACAACAACCCTGCCCGGATAATTATCTATCGTCGGTTATAATCTGAAAAGCTTAATTATGAATAACTATAAAAGATCATCAGCGAATTGTTCAATTCTCTCTTTTGCTACGTTAATCTGATGTAACTTCATTAATTCTTTCTTTCTTTTAGTCCAATTTTGTACGCCTTCTAATAATTCAAATGATGATAAATCAGGTTTATCCTTCAGAAGATAGTCAACTGTAGCAAATAATTCAAGACTAAAAGGAGTTTCAAAGCCATCTATCAACTTAGTAACCTTATTTAATCTCACTACTAATGTAACTAATGTTAGGGAAATTCCTCAATAAGGAATTAACAAAATTGAGTGCATTTTGATTATAAGTGATTATTTTATTCACAGCATGAATGGGTACTTCATACTCAACTAAAAATTCTGCTTGTTTTCGACGTTTTCTATCAGTATCTTCCTCTGTATCATTCCATCTGTTTGCATAAACTATATTCCAATCGACTTCTTTAAAATCTTGAACTCTATAATACCATCCAGTAATTGCAGCAAAACCATGCCCATCTGAGAAAATATAATTTAATCCCAACTCCTGAACTCTTTTAAAAGATGAAATAAGATAAATTATATTTTGTTGATTCTGCCTTTCTACATTAAAACCATTTTTAATTGCATAAAGCATTACAGGTCATGGTCCTAAATAAAATGCAACATAATCCCTGAAAGATTTATTTTGAACTATAGGAATTTTTCTATCACTCCTCAGACGAATAAGCTCTTTTTCACCTATCCTTACATAGTCATCTGATCGATTTGGGTGATTAGGACAACATATTAATTCAGAATTAAAAATGTATTCCAAATTTTCTCGATGTATTAAGCGATATAATAATATATTCTTAGGTACAGGCATTGATACATTATTACTTATATATCTAATTTTAAACTTGAATAAAGTTACTTATTATTTCTTCATTTTATATTCATTCACAAAGCACGGAATTATTCATATGTTCTAATCTAAGATCTAAAAAAGATTCCGACTTAGGAATAGCCCTAGATGAAAAATATAAACTTAATGATCAGGAAAGAAACCTAATCATGGAAATCAAATTAGGTGACTGGGAAAGTATTGAAATCGTTGGTAAAGATGGACAAATTGATCGAATTGAAAAGACTGTAAATTATGATCCCGCTGAAAGTGTAATCGATATATTGAAAAAGAATAAATATCAAGATATTACTATTTCACAGGCAGATGGAAAAGTTTACAAAATAAAATCAAACATTGCTTATTAACGATTTAGTGTGAGTGTGAGTTTTATCCTCCTCCGTTCTGAAAACTCAGAACTCCGGCGGATAAAAAGAATCAGAGTGATAGTGCTCCCTCTCACTCTGATTAAGTAGCCCCACCTGGAATCGAACCAGGATCTACAGTTTAGGAAACTGCTATTCTATCCGTTGAACTATGGGGCCAAAAAAGGGTGAAGCTCTTTTGTACTATGGCTTCGAAAGACGATGTCCGTCTTCGCTATATCTGTTTGCCGGCAGCCAGGACTTCAGCGGGCAAGGCAAAAATATCTAAAATCATTGAATGTTTCAAAATTACTTTCTATGCCTTTCTGAACGAATTGCCTTAATTTAGTTACATTTAAAATTCAGCTTTTATTACATTTGGCAAAATTTTATTTATGATTTTTGATATCATCTTCCTGATCATATTTTTATGGGCAATTTATAAAGGTTATACAAGAGGCTTCATTCTTCAGGCGGCTACCCTGGCAGCTCTTATACTTGGTATTTTTGGAGCAATTAAATTTTCAGGTTTTACTGCCACCATTATTATTGAAAAATTGCATTTTAACTGGGAATATATGCACCTGGTTGCCTTTGCTATAACATTTATCGGCATAGTAATAGGTATTCATTTCCTGGCAGGTTTGTTTGAAAAATTATTAAGAGCAATTTCAATAAATTTTATGAACCGGTTGCTAGGTGTGATCTTTAACCTGATCAAATATGCTTTTATCATAAGCGCCATCCTTGTTGTGATTAATGGAATTAACCGGCGTATTAACTTTCTTCCTGAAGAAAAGATAAATCAGTCCATTCTTTTCAAACCTTTATCAGCACTAGCACCAATGCTCTTCCCTTATCTTCATTTTGACTTTACACATCCGCTTGATGTACCCGATGAACCAACCGAAGAAATTATTGTGTGATCAAATAAAAATATTAGTTATTCTGCAAATGTTATCTTTGCAGAAATTTTTATAGGATGAATTTTGTTGAAGAGCTAAGATGGAGAGGCATGATTCACAACATTATGCCCGGAACAGAAGAGCAGTTGCAGAAGGAAATGACTACTGCTTATATCGGATTTGATCCAACAGCAGACTCACTCCATGTTGGCAGTTTTGCGCAGATCATGTTGCTGAAAAGATTTCAGCTTGCAGGACATAAACCCATTGTACTGGTTGGTGGTGCAACCGGAATGATAGGTGATCCCACAGATAAAGCAACAGAAAGAAATCTTCTTGATGAAAAAACTCTCAACCACAATTTAGAGGGGATAAAATTCCAGCTCAGAAAATTCATCGATTTCGATAGTGATTTACCCAACTCAGCTGAAATGGTAAATAATTTTGACTGGATGAAAGAATATAATTTTCTTGAGTTCATCCGCGATATTGGGAAACACATTACAGTAAATTACATGATTGCCAAGGATAGCGTAAAAAAACGAATTGGAGCTGACTCTAAACAGGGAATGTCTTTTACTGAATTTTCTTATCAGCTTGTACAGGGATATGATTTTCTATGGCTAAACCAGCATAAAAACTGCAAGCTGCAAATGGGAGGTTCTGATCAATGGGGCAATATTACTACCGGTTCGGAGTTAATAAGAAGAAAAACCGGAAATGAAGCTTTTGCCCTTACCATTCCCCTTGTTACCAAAGCGGATGGTGGTAAATTCGGGAAAACAGAATCGGGAAATATCTGGCTGGATGCAACCCGTACTTCTCCCTATGAGTTTTACCAGTTCTGGCTAAATACTTCTGATGAAGATGCTGAAACATATATCAAAATTTTCACTCTTCTTGAGAAAGAGGAAATTGGAGTCCTTATCAAAGAACATCAGAAGGAACCTCATCTTCGAATTTTACAAAAAAGACTGGCCAAAGAAATTACCATAATGGTTCATTCTCATGAAGAATTTGAAAATGCTGTTGAAGCCTCACAGATACTTTTTGGAAAAGGCACTACTGAAAGTCTTTCCAAACTTGATGAAAGAACTTTTTTATCCGTTTTTGACGGGGTGCCTCATTTTACTATTCCCGGTCAAGTGCTTCGGAAAGGTGTAAATATTCTCGACTTGCTTGCCGAGAAAGTGCAGATCTTTCCTTCAAAAGGTGACCTGCGTCGCATGATTAAAGGAGGCGGATTGAGTCTGAATAAAATGAAAGTTGAGAACGAAAAACTGGAAATAAATGAGGACAAACTATTGAACAACAAATATTTACTAATTCAAAAGGGTAAAAAAAATTATTTTGTTATTACTGTTAAATAATATATATCATGGTTAAAAAAACAAAAGATCAGGGATTTGTATATGATGCATTTGATCTGATAAAATTTGCCTGGGACAAAAAATGGATCCTGATAGGCCTTTCATTAATAGCTTTTGTTGCGTCTGTTATTGTTACTTTAATGATTACCCCAAAATTTAGATCCAAGGTGGTTATGTTTCCTGCCGCTTCAGTTTCAGTCTCAAAAAACCTTGTGGAAACATCTGTTATTACCTCTGACACTAAAGATATTTTAACCTTTGGTGAAGATGAAGAATCGGAAAGACTTCTGCAAATCTTAAGATCTGATCAGATCAAAAAACATATCATCGAAAAATTTAATCT
>CAZWFM010000192.1:0-4643 GCA_964633185.1 uncultured Bacteroidales bacterium
TTTCCTTTCAGGCAATTGCAATATATTGTGAATCAACCTCTTGAAGTCACAAATATGATTGGAAAATATGATATCAAGGTGAATTTACAGGGAGGGGGAGTTAAAGGACAGGCTGAAGCTTTACGCCTGGCCATAGCCAGGGGACTGGTTAAAATTGATCCTGAAACGAAAGATATCCTTAAAACAAATAAATTTCTTACAAGAGATCCGCGGGAAGTGGAAAGAAAAAAGCCTGGGAGACCTAAGGCAAGGAAAAGATTCCAGTTTAGTAAGCGCTAATTTCTTTATATGATTGTTTAGTATCTAAACTCGGGAGACTTCCGATTGGAACTACTTCAGAGTTGACAAATTATAGAATGTAAACAAATTTAACATGTCGAAAACAAATTTCAACGAATTATTGGATGCAGGTGTACATTTCGGACATCTGAGAAGAAAATGGAACCCTAACATGGCTCCTTATATATTTATGGAGCGAAACGGGATTCATATTATTGATCTGCAGAAAACAGCAGTAAAACTGGATGAAGCATGCTCGGCTTTAAAACAGATTGCAAAATCAGGTCGAAAAATATTGTTTGTTGCAACAAAAAAACAGGCAAAAGACCTGGTTGCTGAAAGGGTAAAACAAGTAAATATGCCCTATGTTACTGAACGTTGGCCAGGGGGAATGCTGACCAATTTCCCAACCATCCGGAAAGCAGTGAAAAAAATGGCTTCTATTGATAAAATGGCTACTGACGGGACATTTGATAATATGTCAAAACGTGAAAGATTGCAAATCACCCGTCAACGAGCTAAGCTTGAGAAAAACCTGGGAAGCATAGCCGATCTGACCCGTCTTCCGGCAGCTATGTTTGTTGTAGATATTTTAAAAGAATACATTGCCGTAAGAGAAGCAAACAGGCTTAATATACCTGTGTTTGCCATGGTGGACACAAACTCGGATCCAAATATAGTTGACTTTCCAATTCCGGCAAATGATGATGCCTCAAAATCAATTTCACTGGTTATAGACAAGGTTTGTGAAGCTATCCATGAAGGTTTGGAAGAAAGAAAACTGGAACGTGAGAAGGAAGCTGTATCGAAAGAGAATTCTGAGAAGAATAAACAGTCAGCAAAAAAATCTCCGGCCAAGAAATCGGACGGTTCGGAAGAAAATGAATCTGATGATGAGTTGGATGAAGTGGAAAATGAAATGGCGGAAGAAGAAACAGAGGATAAATAAAATACCAAATACAAAAATATAATGATTCAAATATCAGCTGCGGACGTCAGCAAATTAAGAAAAGCTACTGGTGCAGGTATGATGGATTGCAAAAAGGCCCTTCAGGAAGCCGATGGGGAATTTGAAAAAGCTGTAGAAATTATTCGTAAGAAAGGACAGGCAGTTGCCAACAAGCGTGCCGATCGTGAAGCCAGTGAAGGCGTGGCTCTTGCACAAATTAATCAAGCCGGAACATTTGGAGCTATGATCGTGTTAAATTGTGAAACGGATTTTGTTGCTAAAAATGAAGCTTTCATCAATTTTGCCAATCAAATTCTTGATCTTGCTTTAGATAAAAATCCGGAAGACCTGGATTCTCTAAAGCGGCTTGAGTTGAAGGGAAAATCAATTGAGGACAAAATTGTTGAGCAAATTGGGATTATTGGAGAAAAAATTGATCTGGCCTATTATGGGAAGATCAATGCAGAGCAGGTTACTTCTTATATACATCCGGGAAATAAATTAGCTACACTGGTAGGCTTTAATAAAAAAACAGAAATACAGGTTGCAAAAGATGTAGCAATGCAAATTGCAGCCATGAACCCTGTTGCAATTGATAAGAAAGATGTTCCTGCAAAAGTTGTAGAGAAGGAAAGAGAAATTGGCAGAGAGCAAGCGCTGAGAGAAGGAAAACCTGAAAATATTGTTGATAAAATCGCGGAAGGGAAATTGAATAAATTCTTTAAGGAAAGTACATTACTTAATCAGGACTTCACGAAAGACAACAAGAAAACAGTTCGTCAATACCTTCAGGAATCTGCAAAAGAACTTACAGTTACTGCCTTTTTAAGATATTCACTTTCCAATTAATAATTCAGTCGAAGAAAAAAGAGGGTCAATTGGCCCTCTTTTTTTTGCCCGATTTCGAAATTCATATAACTTAGTTGAATAAAAATTAATTCAGCATGCCAAAATACAAAAGGATACTTCTTAAGCTTAGCGGGGAAGCACTGATGGGGATTAAGCAATATGGAATAGACGAGAACCGTCTTATGGAATATGCAAAACAAATACAAAATGTGAGTGAACTTGGAATAGAAATAGGTATTGTTATTGGCGGAGGCAATATATTCAGAGGAATGTCCGGAGAATCAGCCGGTTTCGATCGCGTTAAAGGAGATTATATGGGAATGCTGGCAACTGTGATTAACGGACTGGCCATTCAATCTGCACTGGAATCTTTGCATTGTCAGAGCATATTGATTACAGCTATTGAAATGTCTCCTGTCGGACATAGATATTCAAAAGACAGAGTAATGGAAGCTTTGAGAAACCAACAGATTGTAATCTTCACTTTTGGAACAGGGAATCCTTACTTTACCACAGATACAGCAGCAACATTACGAGCCATTGAAATGGAAGCAGAAGTATTGATAAAGGGTACGCGGGTTGATGGCGTTTATAATGCAGATCCTGAAAAGGACTCCTCTGCTGTTCGCTATGATAAAATAACTTTTGAAGAAGCATATAAAAAAGGGCTAAAAATTATGGATCTTACTGCCATTACCATGTGCTCTGAGAATAATTTACCGGTAATTGTGTTTGATATGAATACCGAAGGGAACTTGTTGAAGTTATTAAAAGGTGAAATGATTGGCACATTTATTAATAATCAATGATGTATTGTTTTATAGCAGGGTATAAATATTTTTTTATTTTTGTTATAATGTAAAACAAAGTCCCAATGGAAGAAGACATTCAATTGCAACTGGAAATTACTGAAGAAATGATGACCAAAGCTGTTCAGCACCTGGAGGATGAACTTTTACGTATCCGTGCCGGGAAAGCAACACCAAATATTCTTGATGGCATTACAGTTGACTACTATGGATCGATAACACCTTTGAATCAGGTATCAAATATAAATACACCCGATGCCAAAACAATAGTGATTCAACCCTGGGAAAAGGCGATGGTCGAACCGATTGAGAAAGCTATTCTTGCCGCCAATATCGGGCTCACACCGGTTAATAATGGAGAAATGATCCACATTAACATTCCGCCGTTAACGGAGGAAAGAAGATTGAATCTGGTAAAACAAATCAGGAATCTTGGAGAGAATACGCGCGTGAGTATACGTAATTCAAGGCGCGAAGCCAATGATACGTTAAAACAAATGAAGAAGGACGGTCTTTCAGAAGATTTGGAAAAAGATGCGGAAGCAAATGTTCAGAAGTTAACTGACGACTACATAAAAAAGGTGGATGAGTTAATTGAAGCCAAAGAAGTAGATATTATGACTGTTTAAGCAGTGCATTTAAATTTTATACCTACCGAAATACATTCCTTCTTCTTATTCGAGCAATTCAAATATTTCATCGAGATTTGGGGCTAAAATAATCTCTGTTCGCCGGTTTTTCTGTCTTGCTTCTGTTGTTGTTCTCGGATCCACAGGCATAAACTCTCCTCTTCCTGCAGCAGTCAATCGTTTTGGATCAATATTGGATCCATCAAGAAGTATACGAATAATTGCTGTAGCACGCTGAACACTTAGGTCCCAGTTATCTTCAAACTTCGAACCTGAAATTACAGGTACATCATCGGTATGACCTTCAATCATAATATGAATATCCTGATTTTGTTCCAAAACACGGGCAAGCTTTTTAAGTGCCTCAATTCCTCTCGCATCAACCTGAGTACTGCCACTTCCAAACAATAATTTTTCTTCCAGCGACACATATACTTTGCCATTTTTCTTGGTAATCGTAAGTCCTTGATTTTCAAATCCCATCAAAGCTACAGAAAGCTTTTGCTTTAATGCTTCTGCTTCTTTGTCTTTTTTAGTAAGCATATCCTGCAATTCGAGAAGATGTGTATTTTGCCTTTGCAATTCGTTTTTTAATGCATTCAGTTCATCCCGTTCTTTATCCAGTTGTATTTTTGTTTGATTGAGTTGATCTTCATGTTGATAAAGATCTTTCTGAGTATTTTCCAGTCTTCCCATCAATTGCCGGGTTTCAGCATCGCTGCCATTGATTAAGGCTTCATGTGCTTCTTCCAACTCGTTATAGCGTTTACGCAATTGATTATGGCGAGACTTAAGGTTTTTAAGTTCTTCTGCATTTTCCAGACCCATTTCTTCTGTTCTTGCTTTTACTGCCTTAGCAAGTTCAAGATCAGCCTGAAGTTCTGTGTTTTGGACAGTCAATTTTTCATTTTCAGTCCAGAGTTCTTCTCTGATAGTTTTGCAATTGTCTCTTTCTGATTCTATTTCTGACACATATTGTGGCGGTGCACAATTGGATAATAGGATGACATGAAAGATTACAATATTAAGTTTCACAATTGATGTTCTCATCGCAGCTTTATTATTCTTAAATAAAACGAAATTACAAGAACCGGAGTGTCTACTCAAACTATCTCATTAAGAATTATT
>CAZWFM010000193.1:0-4608 GCA_964633185.1 uncultured Bacteroidales bacterium
TTAAACAAAAGCTTGATTCAGCGAAATGGTTTATTGATGCTATTCGTCAGAGGCAGAATACGCTTATGATTACTATGAATGCCATTATTGAATATCAGCATGACTACTTTATTGAGGGTGATGAAACATTATTAAAACCAATGATCCTGAAAGATATTGCTGATAGGACCGGTCTTGATATTTCTACCATATCACGTGTAGCAAACAGCAAATACATCCAGACTCATTTCGGCATTTTTCCATTGAAATACTTCTTTTCAGAAGGATTGCAAACAGAGTCGGGCGAAGAAGTCTCAAGCAGAGAAATCAAGAAAATACTGTTCGAATGCATAGAAAATGAAGAAAAGCGCAAACCTCTCACTGATGATAAGCTAGCCAGCATATTGCAGGAAAAGGGATACCATATTGCAAGAAGAACAGTAGCGAAATATCGCGAGCAACTGAATATTCCTGTAGCACGAATGAGAAAAGAATTGTAATGACTCAATTTGCAAAATTCATATCTTTTATATTTCATCCGGTTTTCATGCCTCTGATCGGATTGATCATTATTTTTCATTCAGGGATTTATTCCATAGATATTCCTTTGGAATATGAACGATTTGTTTACCTGGTTGTAGTTTTATGCCATATTTTGCTTCCACTTAGCATTCTCCCGGTGCTATTCTATTTTAAACACCTGAAAAACTATTCTTTGGATATTAGGAGAGAAAGGCTTATACCATTATTTTTTACTACAATCTGTTTTTATATAGGGTATTATTTTGTGTCAAAGCTGGCCCCGGTCAGATTGATCAATTTATTTTTATTTTCATCAACCGCAGTGATTTTTATTCTTTTATTTGTATCACTTTTCTGGAAGATTAGTATTCATATGACGGGAATTGGAGGATTGACAGGGATGATACTGATCCTTTCCTTTACTTATGGGATTGACTCAACGATTGTTTTAAGCTTCAGTATTATTGTTGCCGGATTGATTGCTGCTTCGCGACTGACTTTACAATCACACAGTATTTTGCAGCTTACGGCGGGTTATCTTACCGGATTGTTATCTGTGTTTGTGCTCATGATGCAAATCATATTGTAATGTAGGAAGTTTGGAGTTCAAAGTTTAGAGTTTTGAGTTAGTTAAGAAGTTTAGCTGTTTAGAGTTCAGAGTTTAGAGTTTAGAGTTTGGAGCCGGAAGACCGAAGTCGGAAGTTGATTAGTTGATAGAATGAAACTTGAAACTAAAGACTAGTGACTGGAGACTATTTTAATTTCCCGTTTTCTCCAAAACAGATCGAATTGTAAATTCATCCTGCTTTATTGAACAGAATAGTTTCTTTGAAGAAAGATATTCTGACAGGTATTCCTGCTCCGACTGTCCGGGAGTTGGAATAAGCAGGGCTGTTTTTTTCAACGTAAGGAGATCCATAATAGTACTGTAGCCTGAACGGCATATAATGATATCTGCACTTTTTATCAGGGGCAATAGTTTTTTTGAGGGCAAATGATTATACCAGCCTGGTGGTAAGAGGGTTTCTTTGCTTTCCGGTAATCCGCGAACTATGGTATACATAAATCCCTCCGGGATGTCGTGTAACTGATCCTGAATTACCTTTTCAAATGCAGTTCTTTGATTTTCCGGGCCTGAGATAAGGAACAGGATCTCTTTTTTATGTTTTTTTCTTTTTTCAGTAAGGTCTGCAATGCTGAATCGGGAAAGTATTCCGATGTAACTGACTTTATTGCGTAATGAAAAGTTGTGCGATAATTTGCCGGCATAACCTCCATGTTCTTCAAGATCAGGAATCCAGCATTCATCGAACTTTTCAATAAACCAACGATTCATTTTATTGATTAACTTTTCAAAAGCTTTTAATCGGTCCGGAAGAAATATGTTCAATTGATGTGTAATAAATACGGAATGTATATTTCTGTTCCAGAGTCCGTAGCAATTGTCGGATACAATAGAATTAATCTTGTGTTGTCTAATGATCTTTTTGAGTGAAAGATGTTCCCTGGCAATTTGCATAAGAAAGAACGGTACTTGCAGCACCAAGGATAACAACTGATTTTTGCTTCCGTTGAATCGTATCCTTGCATAGGGAATTTTAACTGCGTTCACTTCAGGAAATTCTTCAAGGATTATTTTTATGTGCTCTGGACTTCCGCCAAAAAATACAGTATTGCCGTTTCGGATGTAGTTGCTTATAACAGGCAGAAGCCGCGTGGCATGTCCAAGTCCCCAATTAAGAGAAACAAGTAAAACTCGTTTTTTTTTCATACCAATAATAATTTCATGATGAGATCGTAACAGGTATACCTAAATCCTTTACTTTAGCTGCAATCTCATTCAGCTTTTGTACTGAAATCTTCTGTATGGTTCTTATCGGAGTATCGCGGGCAATTGTATAAACCATTACCAGCTGTGGATTCAGCTCTCTTATTAACTCAAGCCAGGCAATCAGTTCTTCTTCAGAGCTGTTATCGAACAGATAGTCATTATAACTACCTTTTACAAAGAGTGTTTGTATGGTCAGGTTGTTTTTAAACCTGTGCAATTGTTTTATAATTTGTTCCAGGGAAAAATTTCCTGAAGGACAGTTGATTTTTCGTATTGTCTCCTCATTTGCAGAATCAAGTTTTAATATATTGTAATCAATTTTCTGTAAGGCTTCACGGATGTTTTTTTTACCGATAAGGGTAGCATTTGATAATACGGCAACTTTGACTGTCGGGAAATACTTGTTTCTAAGATAAAGGGTCTCATCAATGATCTGAGGGAAAGAGGAATGGAGTGTTGGTTCTCCGTTTCCGGCAAAAGTAATTGTATCTATGGGTTTTCCATGTAATGAATATCTTTTCAGAGTCTCTTCAAGATTTCTCCTGACTTGTTCAGGTGTTGGCAAACTTGCATTTTTGTCAGGATCAACGAAATCGGTGAGTCCGCATTCACAATACAAACAATTAAAGTTACAAACCTTCTTTGAGGTTGGCAGCAGATTAATACCAAGCGAATTTCCCAACCGACGACTTAAAACCGGGCCAAAAACAATTTCATCAAAAAGGAATGTTGCCATAATAAAAAAACGTTTCTATTTTTCCTCGTTTTTCAATCTTCCAACACGCAGATTATAGATTTCAGTTCGTTTGTAAAAGGCAGTATCTTCATTGTCGTATTCAGGGATAATAATTTTCATATGTGTGAATGAAGGATCGATGCATTTTTGAACCAGGGTATATTCACGCGCATACCTTGATTTCGGAAGAGGTGTTTCATCGAAATATAATCTGTGTTGAAGAGCATCATTTTCCTGTGAAAAGAAGTAAGCTGTTATTCTGGGATTTAAGGAACTGTCTTCATCGGTTATTTTGACCGATGCATTAATCACAAAGATACCGGCACTGTCAATAGGAAATTCAAATGCCTTAGGATATTGGGATTCTTTTCCTGTGATAATGTATCGTGATTCTTCAGGTTTCCAGATAATATCCAGATTTGATGTATTGTATTTATTTCTGGCGGACTTAGCTTCTTCTGCTCTTATGCTAAGTTCTGAGAATACTTCATCATAAATACTTGTTATTTTTTTCGGTCTGGATGAATAATATTTCATGGTGCTTAACAATTCCTCTTTGGAATATCCGTGTTTTTTAATTACTGAACTATATATTCTGGAGGAGTCAAGGTCTTTGAACTGGTTGTTAATTGTATGATTCATTGCAATAGCATCTGCAATATGCATGTCAATCAGCAGGGGGATAAGGTCTTTTCTGGGAATGAGTCTTTCATTTTCCTTTTGTCCGCAGGAAACGAAAATAATAACAAGAAATAAAAATAAAAGCCAACTTCTCATTTGGAATTGTTTTGCTGATAAAGGTAGTTAAAGTTGGGTAGTTTTGAGTTTCGAGTTTTGAGTTTCGAGTTTTGAGTTTTGAGATGGTTGAGGAGTTTAGTGGTATAGGGTCAGAAGACCGAAGATGAGAGGGCGGGAAAATGGGAGTGTGAGAAGATGGGAAAATGAGATGTCGAATCGTGGAACTGGTGAATCGTAATTCGTGATTGGTGAACAGCGAACAGTGATCTGTGATTTGTTGAGTAGTTTAGAAGGTTTGTAGGTTGTTGGGTCATTAGGTTTTTGGGTTACTGGTTTAACTGTTTAATCGTGTGACTGTTTAACTGAAAACTTGAGAATAGAGACTTGTTACCTTTTTTGGCTATGCCCATTGAAACAAAATAAGGGTCGTCTGATTTTTATTGAACGGTGACCTTTCCTGCCTGCCCTCCTTCGGCGGGTAAACCGGCAGGCCGGGTCGAGCTCTCCCGATTGTCATCAGGATCGGTTGTGTAATCGTTTAACTGATGAGTTGACAAAATGGAACTTGAGACCCGCCTACGTATAACTACGGCGGGCAAAGCTTGCAGCTTGAAACCTGCGATTATTTTTTTCAGCCTTTAGTATTCCTTTATATCATTAAATTTAAAACCGATCATCACCTCATGTGTACCATAGTGGTATGTCCGGAGTTTGTTAATGCCGATATCGTAGGAATATCCGATCTCGATTTTACGTTGATACAGATAGCCAACCATTATGGTTACAGCATCATTGCTTCTGA
>CAZWFM010000194.1:0-4607 GCA_964633185.1 uncultured Bacteroidales bacterium
CGGTGCCGGATTTTTAACTGGTATGGCAATGGCGCACTGGGAAATGCATGCCTGGCTGATTCTTATTTTGGGGTGGGTGTTTGTCCCGTTTTACGACAGGATTAAGATCTTTACCATGCCCGAATTTCTTGAAAAAAGATTTTCACGGGGTTCCAGAACAATTCTATCTATTATCTCACTGGTAAGCTATGTACTGACAAAAGTTGCTGTTACTGTCTATGCCGGAGGAGTAGTTTTCAAAGAAGTGTTCAATATCGAATACCTTATACATAGTCAACAAGGATGGAGTATTGTCACTCAATTGCAAGCAGAACAAGGAGCTATGGAAACGCTCAGTTATTCCTTTCATATTGATTTCTTTTGGGTAGCTGCTATCGGTCTCGTCGTGATTACCGGTCTATACACTATATTCGGTGGAATGAAAGCTGTATTGTATACATCCGTATTACAGACACCTGTTCTTCTTTTTGGATCGATCGTTATACTCATTGTTGGTCTGGTTAAGGTTGGCGGTTGGGCAGAAGTTGAAAGAATTGTTGGCCCGAATCTCAAACTGGTCAGATCTGCTGCTGATCCTGAGTTCCCATGGACCGGCGTATTGTTGGCATCTGCCATAATCGGTTTTTGGTACTGGTGTACCGACCAGTTCATTGTTCAAAGGGTGTTGTCAGGAAAGAATCGTGCTGTCGCACGTAAAGGAACCATTCTTGCAGGCTACTTTAAACTATTGCCTGTATTCATTTTTCTTGTTCCGGGTATGATTGCTTTTGCACTTTCTCAAAAAGTCGATCCTGCAACAGGAGTTGCTCTCCTGAAAGTTCCAACCAGCGACGCTGCGTTTGCATCAATGGTTTCTCAGTTGCTGCCTAGCGGGATAACAGGGATTGTTGTTTGTGGTTTATTGGCAGCTCTTATGAGTTCGCTGGCATCGTTGTTCAATTCTTCTGCTATGCTATTCGTTGAAGATTTCTACCGGAAATACAGACCTGATTTTAAAGAAAGGCATTATGTAGTTGTAGGTCGTATTGCAACTGCCACAGTTGTTGTTCTTGGTGTTGTATGGATTCCGGTTATGATGGGATTAGGTAAGGTACTCTATGAGTATTTGCAAGCTGTGCAAGGCTTACTGGCACCGGCTATTGCATCGGTATTTCTTTTGGGTGTCTTTTGGAAAAGAACAACGACGAAAGGTGCTTTCTGGGGCATGATAACTGGATTTTCTATTGGAATGTTCCGCCTGGCTCTGAATGTCATTTATGGTGCTAAGGCTAGCTTAATAAGCTCTATTGAGAGGTTCAAACAGCAAATTACCATAATTAACGAAACAAGAAGAGGTCAGGTAATTGAGGGACTTACTAAAATGATCGAGGAAGATGAACTTCGGAAAATTGGCAATTCATCAGTTGTTGAGCCTATTAAGGAACAAGTTGGTCATGTGATTAATACACTCTCAAACAGTATCGGTCCTGAAGCTGTTGAGAAGTCCAATTCAATATTAAACAGTCTTAAGATGCAATATGAAGCACTATTCATTACAAATCATGGAATTCTTTATAAAATAGCTGCTATTAATTGGTTACACTTTTGTATATTGCTTTTCTTCATATCAATTCTAACCATTGTTGGTGTTAGTCTTTTCACCAAAAAACCATCGGATACACAGCTGAAGTATACTTATAAGGCAGCAAGTGCTGAAGACAAGGCATTAACCAGATCGGGAATAACCAAGTGGGATATTGTCAATACCTTTGTAATAATCGGAGTCATTGTACTTTTTTATATACTATTCTGGTAACAGTTTGAAAATGCTTAAGCAATTAAAAAAACAGGTATATGAGGCAAATCTGGATTTAGTAAAGCATGGACTGGTCATCTTTACCTGGGGCAATGTAAGTGGTATTGATCGCAGCCAAGGCCTTGTGGTTATAAAACCCTCCGGGGTTTCTTATACAGCAATGAAAGCCGATGATATGACAGTAGTTGACCTGGAAGGTGAAATTGTCGAAGGTAAATTAAATCCTTCTTCCGATACTCCTACACATCTTATTTTATACAAATACTTTGATGCTATAGGAGGAATAGTACATACTCATAGCGAATGGGCTACAAGCCGGGCACAAGCCGGGAAATCCATACCTCCATACGGAACAACTCATGCAGATTATTTTTATGGTGAAATTCCCTGTACTAGAAAACTCACGAAAAAAGAGACAGAGAAAGAATATGAAAAAAATACAGGAAAGGTCGTTGTTGAAACATTCAGGGATCTGGATTATGCATCCATACCGGCAGTTCTGGTTAACAATCACGGACCATTTGTCTGGGGGGAAGATCCTGATGAAGCGGTTCATAATGCAGTAGTGCTTGAAGAAGTTGCAAAAATGGCGTACCAAACAGAAATACTTGGAAACTCATTACCTGTTGACAAATACCTGCTGGATAAGCACTATCTGCGAAAGCACGGTAAAAATGCATATTACGGACAAAAAAAATGCTAATCTAAACATATCTAATACGATGAAAACTAATAAAAAAACACTATTACTTGTTACTTCAATTTTCTTTTTCTCGCTTACCTCAGGACAGCAAAATAAAATCATTGTTAAAACAATGGAGGGCAAAGATACTATCAGCAAATATATCTATGGACATTTTGCAGAGCATTTGGGACGATGTATTTACGATGGAATCTGGGTAAATACAAACTCTGACATTCCAAATACCCGTGGTATTCGAAACGATGTAATTGATGCACTTAAAGAATTAGACATACCGGTACTGAGATGGCCCGGGGGGTGTTATGCCGATCTGTACCAATGGAAAGATGGTATAGGCCCCAAGGATGAACGCCCACCTGTAATTAATAAATTTTGGGGTGATGTTCGCGAAGATAACAGTTTCGGCACCCATGAATTTCTTGATCTTTGCGAAATACTTGAAACAGAACCTTACCTGGCAATAAATGTAGGGAGTGGTACCATTGAGGATGCTTATGATTGGATTGAATATGTAAATTCTGACAAGGAAAGCCCTATGGCCAATCTGCGAAGAAAAAACGGACGTGAGAAACCCTGGAATGTGAAGTTTTGGGGAATCGGTAATGAAAATTGGGGTTGTGGAGGTAACATGACAGCCACCTATTATACTGATCTGTATAAACGATATGCCACCTATTGCTGGGCAGATTATAAAATTGCAAGCGGAGGATTAAATCATGATTATAACTGGACCGGGACCTTGTTAAAAGGGACAAAAGATGTCACTCATCTCATCCAGGGTATTTCCTACCACCACTATACTGTTTGTCATACCTGGGATAAAAAAGGATCGGCAACAGACTTTGATGAAAGTGAATGGTTTTCCACCATACGGAAAAACATGGAAATGGAAGAGAATCTGAAAGAGCATATTGAATTGTTTGAAAAATATGATCCGGACAATAAAATAGCGCTTATAGCTGATGAATGGGGTAACTGGCACGATGCCGAACCTGGCACCAATCCTGCATTTTTATATCAGCAGAACACTCTTCGAGATGCTATAACCGCTTCAATTTATCTTAATGTTTTTAATAATCATGCCGACCGTGTGAAAATGGCAAACATTGCGCAAACTGTAAATGTATTGCAGGCAATGCTTTTTACAAAAGGTAACCAGATTGTAAAAACACCATCATTCTATGTTTTCAAGATGTATAAAGTGCATCATGATGCTCTGCTATTACCCACCGAGATTGTATGTGAAGATTACATGGATAAAGAAAACCGTATACCTGCAATTTCTGCATCCGCTTCCAAAAATAAGGAAGGTTTAATTCATATTACTGTTACAAATGTAAATCCAAATAAAGAATTAAATACAGTCCTGACTTTGGAAGGAATTGAAGACTTTAAGGTAATCTCTTCTGAAATTATAACAGCTGATGAAATGAATGCTTACAATGATTTTGGTAAAGAAGAAGCTATATCTTTAAAAAAATTCGATGATTTCAAGCAGGGAAACCAGAGCATCACAGCGACACTTCCTCCAAAGTCGATCGTGTTAGTAACACTTCAGACAAAATAATGTTTTTTTATGAATTCAAGACAGTATGTAATAGGTGTTGATTATGGGACTGATTCTGTCCGGTCAATCCTTGTGAATGCAGCCAGTGGTGAGGAATTAGCTGAATCAGTCTTTTATTATCCGCGCTGGGAACAAGGTAAGTTCTGTATTCCGGTTAATAACCAGTTCAGACAACACCCATTGGATTATATCGATGGTCTGGTGTTTACCATTCATGAAATAATTAAAAATGCAGGCAATGATGTGGCTGAAAATGTAAAAGCCTTGTCGGTCGATACAACCGGATCAACTCCTGTGGCAGTGAATGAGAAAGGCATGCCTCTTTCTTTGACTGAAGGATTTAAGGAAAATCCGAATGCAATGTTTTTATTGTGGAAAGACCATACCGCTGTTAAGGAAGCTTATGAAATAAATAAAATTGCTCAATCCTGGGGAGGTATAGACTATACTATGTATGAAGGTGGTGTCTATTCATCGGAATGGTTCTGGGCAAAAATCTTACATGTTTTACGTGAAGACAAGAAAGTTCGAGAAGCGGCATA
>CAZWFM010000195.1:0-4598 GCA_964633185.1 uncultured Bacteroidales bacterium
CATTCGCCGGCAAATTGGATGCTTTAAATATCTCCATTTCTGAACGACGGGTTAAGAGATAAGTATACAGCTCATCGTTCAGTTTAAATTTTCGTTCAATATTCAATAACTGTTGCTGATCTTTAGGAAGACGGTTCAATGTTTGCTCAGCACTAAAAATCTGAGTATTGGTTTCTTCAATTTCAATTTCTGTAGCTTCCAGAATAGTGCTGGCAGCTTCTATTAATTTTCGCCTTGTATCATCAATTCGTACTTCGAGTGAGCTTAGATAAGGATTATCTTTAATTGAGTTAAATGAAATTTCACTTCGTTCACTGTACAACTCTGCCAACTCAACAATCAGACTGTTCAGAACAGGATCGTTGATTTCAAGGGTTGTAGGTGCTATTAAATCGTTAATATCAGATTTCGTCTGCAGACTCTGAAGCAAATAACTGAAATAACGTTTTTTTACAAGAAGTTTGGCTCTCTCAACTTCTAAAACTTCAAGTTTTGTATATACTTTCTCTGCCTGAAATCCAATATCCAGTACCTGTTTTGATGATTGAAAATCCTGAAGTCGTTCACCTGAAAGATACAGTGAATCAACGATATCACCCAATTGTGCATCAATAAAACGAATGGTTGCTACTGCTATTTTATTATCTCTTTCCACACCTCTGATCAAATACTCTTTTATAAGCTTATTCAGAAAATCTCCAGCTTTCTCAGGATGCCTGTAACGAAAAGAAACACTAAGAATGGAAGATCCACGATCGTTTTCGATCTTAAAATTTCTGAACATTGCGATGAGTTGCCCCAGAGAATGAAACTTATAATAATAATCCTTATCCAACTCCTGATTCTTGATAAACGCATAACCCGGTAAAATGGTAAAACGACAATATGAATTGCCGGTAATCTGACCAAATCTGACCGTGTCAGAGAATTTAAATTCAGGTATAATTTGCTGAGATTTCTCTCTTGAAAAATCATAGAGCACCACTTCTTCTTCCTCCGCTTCAATTTTCATCAATGAGTCGTTTATAAAGACCAGTGAAAAATAAATACCCACAGGTTGCAAATGTGTTGTGTCCATTTCAATTGTAAATGGAGTATTTTTATACAACTCAACTTTGTTGAATCCCTGCCTTATGTAATAACTTGTTCTAAAATCCAATTGCCTTAATGCGCGGGAAGTAACTGATTTCGAACGCAAAACACCTTTTTCATTTTCCAATTGATATGGATCGGAATACAGAGTAGTGAACAATTCTGCTTTATCGAGTGGATTTTGTTCTCTATTTACCAGTATATGGGTAGATAATTCGTATTGCTTTGTGGACAATGAAATAAAAATGATACCAAGCAGTATTGCCAATATGATACTGCCGGCAAAAAGAAACCAGTTGCAAATAAATAGCCTGAACCATCTCCTGATGTCTATACCCTGCTCTTCTACTGCAATCAGATTTTTATCTTTCATTTATGTAATCCTGTATTTTAGTCTAAAAACAATGCCGTTGCCAAAATAGCTATTGAAAAGAAATAGAACAGAGTTTGATAAGGAAATTTTTCGTAGGCCCATGATTTTGAACTTCTCGGCTCGATGTATAAAACATCATTAGGCTGCATATAATAATAAGGAGATTCCAGCAGACGATTATCCGTTAAATCAAGCATATATACCTCAGAACCATTCTGTGTCTGCCGTACCAGTTTTACCTCTTTATAATTTCCAAAATCTGTTATTCCCCCTGCCAGCCCTATTGCCTGAAACACATTGATCTGATCTTGTTCAATTGTAAAGTTGCCCGGTGAATTTACTTCTCCGAGTACACCAACCTGGTAATTCACCAGCTTCACAAACGCTGTTGCTTCTTTGAAATATTCATTGAGCTGAGTTTGGATAGATTGTTGTACCTCCTGAATAGTCAATCCTTTTACATACAATTTCTCTATAAATGAAAAGGATATATATCCAAACTCATCTACCACATATGTGTTTAAATACTGATATGTAGAATTCATCAGGTATGGAAAATCGGATTGAAAAAACTTACTCGTTTTCGGATCAACACTATAAACACGTATGTAAATATTATCTCCTGTTTGAATCCTGTAAGTTGTAGTGCGCGGATTCGAAAATTGAGTGGTCATCTCTTTATTGACTCTCTCTTGTATTAATTTCACTTTTTTTTGTGAAACACACGAAGTCAATAGTAATGCTACCGTTAAGACAGCAATAATGGGTGAGCTAATCTGGTTGTAAATACGTTCCATATCAATAGATTTTAAGTGATTACTTTTTTTGGATTGGTGCTTGAATTATATTTCGCTTTGATCCAGCTTTGTAAGCTACAATAAATGCTTCTCCATCGATCTCATTTCTTAATGACAGGGCCATTTTATAATCTGTACCAGCATACACCTGATACTTGAACCAACCCTCTTCAATAATCTCCCTACATTTATCCGAATAACCATGTAAAGATTTCATTTCACCTTCTGATAATCTTACTTGTGAAACCATAATCTGTATATAATAGTCGATTTCATTTTCAATAATTTGTCTCCCTTGTCGATTTACATCAGCTTCCATCACCCGCGTTCTTTCCCTGGCTTCTGTAACGCTTATTGAGTTTCCATTATACTTGGCTAACACCCAGACATCCTCAACTCCGGACTCATCTGCTACACGATCTGCTTCAGAAAACAGTCTGAATCCGGTAAGCCGATATTTATACCAGCTATCCTCATAAACAATTTCTATTGTTGCATTTCCAGGATATATTGCCCATACCTGACTCCGGGTAAGAGGAATTCTGCTTGCCGCCAATTGAACCATAAATCTGATACCCGTATATTGTGTTATAGTACTTATATCAAAAGCTTCTCTCGATTGATTGCTTTTTTCTATTGCAGAAATAAGCTCTCTATTATCATCTTTATATGAAACTCCTCTTAGGTCACTTTCTGTAAATTCTTTGGTTTCAGAAGAAATTTTTGAATTCGTCTCTGACAATTCAGGTTGTGCAATTCCGTAATCGCCATAGTTTGCGTAAATATTTCCCGTTGGATTCTCAAGAAGTAATGTTCTTGCTTGATCAATAGTTACTTCAGATAGACCCACCACTCCCTCTCTTGTTACCATTATAGGATTAGGGATAGATTCATTTGTTACATAATCCTCATATTTTTTAACGGTCGATTGATCAATCGCCAGATTTTCACTTACCTGAACAATTTTATGTGTATATGGAACTTCCAACTGATATTTAAAGTCTTCTTCTGAAACCTGGTCTGATCTATTTAATATAGTAGTTACACCAGATTGAGCTTTAAATACAAAAATCATATTTTCAATAGCTGCATTTTCCATCCCTGCCGCGTCATTTAACAATGTTGCTTTTTCATAAGGATTATTTATACCTGAAGCTTCTTTTCTATTTGCATAAGCATTATTAATCATATTCTCAGCTGTTTTGACGTAACCATCATAATCTCCAGATTTAATCGTGTCTAATGTTTGTAGGTTTCTCTGACATATCTCATACAATGTTTGGTATGCTATAGAATACATTTTATCTGCCTGTATTTGCATTGAGAGTGCTTTGTCCTTAGCTTTAGTTATCTTAGTTTTTAAGGTTTTCTCGTTAAGCTTATCATTTGATTGCAATTCTATCGCTTCATTAAAATAAATATTTGCCACCTGCATCAATTTATCGGCTTCTTGTATTTTGGTTATTGCTTTATCGACTGCCAATAAGTCTGCTTCATCAACGTATTTTTGTAATTCAAGAAAACTCTGGCCAAGAGAATTTAAAGACCAGAGACATATGAATGTCAGAAACAAATATTTATACTTCTCTGATCTATATGTCATTTCAAAAATGACGTTAAATTTTCATTAACAAATGGCATAAATGCCAATATTGGAAATTTAAAAAAGGAGATTAGCTAGTATTAAGTTATGAATATTTATTGAGAATTATTTATAACTTGAATAAAACTTAATCGTTTGAATTGATTAATTGAAGTATAGTTTCATCCAAAAAACCTTCATGCGTTTTTAACCATTCTTTTTTTGTGCCAATTATTCTGAATCCGGCTTTTTTAAAAAGACTTAGACTGGCTGTATTTGCAGATTGTATGTTACAAAACAACTGATGCAGGTTCAGTGTTGAAAAAGCATAAGCTATAAGTTCCTTAAGTGCGAGAGAAGCAATTCCTTTGTTTCGGTCTGATTTGCCCCCAATTAAAATACCTACACCTGCCCTCAGATGAATAGGATTAAAGTCAAAAAGATCAATGGAACCCACAGTCCTCCATTTTTTATCTTCAAAAATATCTATCATCAATCGAAGTTGTTTCGCCTGGTAGATATCAAGGTGTGAATTATCGAGGTATTTTTGTAAATAAAATTTTGAGAATGGGGTGATTGTGTCACTTATAAGCCAAACTTGCTTATCGTTCTCCCATTTGTAGAGCAAATCGATATCTTCAGGTTCCAGAGCTCTGAGGTTAATTTTTATCTGATTCTTCATTTATTTGGTGGCTTTATTTCCCTGATAATTCTGAATTGTATTTATATTTCTTATAAATGCATCAGGATACCC
>CAZWFM010000196.1:0-4582 GCA_964633185.1 uncultured Bacteroidales bacterium
TCTGGCTGAGTATATCCGGTCTGATCGGATTTGTTCTTGGTGATCTTTTTTTATTCAAATCATATACTATGATAGGTTCGCGTTTTGCTATGCTTATCATGGCACTTGTGCCTCCCTTAGCAGCTTTTTTTGGATTCCTTATTTTGAAGGAAAGAATAAATTATCTGAATTATCTTGGGATGATCTTAACCATTGGAGGTATTGCACTGGCAATTATCAATCGTGGTGAAAACGGAGCACGCTTTGCACTTAAGCTGCCTGTTAAAGGAATTTTATTTGCGTTTGGCGGAGCTGCCGGTCAGGCTTTAGGATTGGTACTTAGCAAACTCGGGATGGAAAATTATGATCCTTTTGCTTCTACGCAGATAAGAATTGTTGCGGGAACAGCAGGATTTTTTCTGTTGGTAAGTTTTATGCGCAGATGGAAAAGAGTATTTAAAGCAATGTTTCATTACAAAGCGATGATTGGTATAACTGCGGGATCATTTTTTGGCCCTTTTCTGGGAGTCTCATTTTCCTTACTGGCAATTGCTCATACTCAGACAGGAATAGCATCGACCATAATGGCCATTGTTCCTGTTCTAATTCTTATTCCGGCTGTTATATTCTATCATCAGAAAGTCACTTTGTATGAGATAATAGGTGCTGTAATTAGCGTACTTGGAGTAACAGTCTTTTTTGTTCTCTGAAGATCGAAATTCCAGGTAAAAATTAAAAGTAGTATTCATGATTAAGAATGACTTTATTCAGCGTGATTTTAGCCGGGAATTTACATTTACACATTCCCGGAGCAGTGGTCCCGGAGGACAGCACATAAACAAAGTCAACACCAGGGTGGAACTTCGGTTTAACGTTCCGGATTCGGCTTTGTTGACTGAAAATGAAAAATCATTGATCCGTTTAAAATTAAAATCTGGTCTAACCGGCAAAGGAGAACTAATTATCAGCTCACAGACGGAACGCTCACAATTAAGAAATAAAGAAGAAGCGATCAGGAAGTTCAATTTCCTGATATGGGAAGCCTTAAAACCTATGAATATCAGGAAACCTACAAAACCAACCCGTTTATCTAAAATGAAACATCGCGAAAAGAAAATATTTCATTCTCTAAAAAAGCAATTGCGACGAAAACCTGATTATTAATTCAATTTTATTCTCTATGTATTCTATTGAAGAAGCCAAATTGATCCGGAAAGAATTTTGGGATAAATTCAGATCCTGGTCAGGAAGAAAAAGAATTAAAGAAGGGAAAAAAGAAAAATGGCTAATGAATGATACCGGCATAAAGCAAATGAAATTAAAATTCCATTTTGATGATTCGATAGCTCTGGTAGCCATTGAAATCGACACCAGAAATCTTGAAAAAAGAATTGAACTCTGGAATAAGCTGGAATCGTTAAAAAACAAGATAGAAGAAGAAATCCCTTTCCCTCTTGAATGGAACATTGAATACCCGCTTTCTGACAACAAGTCCGTTTCGAGAATTTATGCTCAAATTACCGGAATCAGCATATACAAAAAAGAATGCTGGGGAGAAGTAAACAAATTCTTCTATAAAAAAATGAATTCCCTGGAAGAATTTTTTCTGAAGTACAAAGATTACATCAAATACAACAAAGCTTAAACAATGTCGATTTCATATCCATCTTCCTTCAGGTTAACAGCAACCTTTTCCGCATAAGCCTTATCGAAATATACCTTGGGCTTATGTTTTGCAAAGACAGGATATCTGCCCACCGAATCTTCAGAGTTCAGATAATTATAGCCTACCAGAAAAAGTTCTGTTCCTTTCAATAACACACGGTACACAGGTCGGTGTTTACACAATTCAATAACTTCCTGAAGTTCAAATCGTGTTATATCAGGCTCGTGTTTTAACTTTACCGTTTTGATAATATCGTCACTAAATGGCTCTTTTGTAAAGTGAAGATCAAAATTCTTAACATAACAAGATAATACTACCGATTCATCCATTATCACTGCGGGTTTCTGATCATCCCCAACAAGTCGCACATTCACTCCGTTTCTTGAAAACAGACTCTTAAGACGTTTATTTCGCCTGGCAACCATTTCTTCTAATGTTTCATTCTTTCTCATCTTACCTGTAATATCTAATTGATTGAAAATAATAATATCGTTAATCATCCAATGAAAGGAAAATCATCCTATGTACACAGTAAAACAAATATAGATAAAAAAATAAAAAAGCCTATGTTTTACTAAAATTGTTCCAACCAGCTTTATTCATAAATTCCAAGAATGTTCTGTGCCAAAGCAAAACCTGTCACGCGAGAAGCGGGATTAACCCGAATTAGTTACACCTGGTTATTGTAAAAAAAAGTTACTGTAACTTAAAGGTAGACCATTTAATAAATGAATTTCATGAATAAATAAGGTTAAAATAATGCCCATTGGCTGGCCTGATAATAAGTAAGAAAGCAACACAAAAAAAATTAATTTTCCAATGATATTACTCAGTTTGACAAAAAAGTTCAGCGATTCATTTTCAAATAAATACCCTGAAGTTTGGAATTTAAATAAATATAATTACTTTTACACATCCTACCTTATATCAGTCACACGCGCTAACGGTCTCTGGCTCTGCATTTCAATGCAGAGCTTTTTTTATCTCTGCGTTTCATAGAAAGTGAATCCCTTAAATATAGAGAGCAGTTGAAACGCTTTTTTATTCTGCATCTTATCCCCGCCTCGCCGGCAGGTAACCAGCACTAAAATAGTCTCAGGTCGCTGGTCTTTAGTCTCTCTTAAGGCTCTCCATCAATTACCAATATCCAACGCCCAATGTCCAATTTCCAAGTACCAAATATAATCACTTCGATATTCGATTTTGGTCATTGGACATTCGACATTGAATAAATACGGATTATTATGAATCTAAACTCTGAACTTATCAACTTCTCAATTTCTCAACTTCTTTCTTCTGTCTTCTGACTTCCAACTCCAAACTCTTAGATCAAAACTGTCCTATTTCATAACTCTTCCTGTTAAACAATCAAAATGTAAAATCATTGCTGTAATTTTAGTATTGTATGTATGCAATAATTGATGTGGAAACAACAGGAGGAAGTCCGGCTATTGAGAGAATAACCGAAATAGCTGTTGTTGTCCATAATGGAGAAAAAATTGTCGATGAGTTTTGCTCGCTTGTCAATCCTGAGAAAAAGATCCCTTATTTCATTACAAACCTTACCGGTATTACTAATGCAATGGTATCTGATTCTCCTAAATTTTATGAAATTGCTAAAAAAATCATTGAGCTCACAACCGACTGCATATTTGTTGCTCACAATGTTTCCTTTGATTACCATTTTATTCGAAATGAGTACAAACGATTAGGATATGGTTTTTATCGTGACAAAATCTGTACTGTACAATTGAGCAAAAAGTTATTACCTGGACTCAGCTCCTATAGTCTGGGCAATATTTGCAAATGTTTGGACATAGCAAACTCATCCAGTCACCGTGCAGGAGGAGATGCGGATGCAACAGCGAGACTTTTTGAATATTTACTTAAATTAAATCAAAATAATAAGCTAAATATTAGCAATTTGAGTAAAATCAATAAAAAAAATGTTCATCCAGGTCTTTCCATTGAAAAAATGAATCATCTTCCGGAAGATACGGGGGTTTACTATTTTTTTAATGATAAAAATGAATTGATCTATATTGGAAAAAGTAAAAATATCCGTACTCGTATCCTGTCTCACTTCAATAATAATAATGCAAAGAAAGCTATAGAAATGAAAACTGAAATTGCAGATATTGAGTATGAATTAACTGGCAGCGAATTGGTTGCATTATTAAAAGAATCACACGAGATAAAACAACATAAACCATTATATAACAGATCACAAAGAAGATCACTTTCTCAATATGGACTGTATCATCGTATTGATAATAACGGTTATATATGCTTCTCTTTACGTAAATTAATGGCATCATATGAAACTCCTTTATGTTGTTTTTCTTCTTTGAAATCAGCCAAAACTTATCTTAGAAGCAAAGTGGAAGAATTTCGGTTATGCAATACATTGTGTGGGTTGTATCCTTCTTCGGGGGCTTGTTTTCATTATGAAATAGCTGAATGTGACGGAGCCTGTATAGGAAAAGAATCACCAGAATCTTACAATAGGAAGGCTGAATTGCTGCTTAACGAACAAAATTATAGACACAATTGCTTCTATATTCTTGATTCCGGCAGAAGTGAAAATGAATATGCCGTTGTCAAAATTGACAATGGAAAATATATAGGGTACGGATACATCAGTAAGGATTATTGCTCGCCAGGTTCGGAATTATTAAATGATTGTATCAGAAAATATAATGATAACAGGGATGTTCAGCAAATCATCAAGACCTATCTGCGTAACAACAAACAGCTTACTTTGATCAGTCAGGATTAAATAGCTTCTGTTCATACTGTATATAACTATCGGTCATTCAATTATTAAACATTCATTTTTGTGGAATTTTATGATGTAGTGGTTTTGTGGCTATTGTATATTATATTCTTAGCCTGTCTCCGGTTATTCACAATTTTCAGTTTATCCCGAATTAATCA
>CAZWFM010000197.1:0-4580 GCA_964633185.1 uncultured Bacteroidales bacterium
GGTAGCTGAAGAGAGCCCTTGTGGATTGAGTAGCATTTTCATCAATCAGTATATTAGATGGTCTTGAAGGAGGCGAGACGGATGAAGGTTCAATTCTCACATAGTCAATATCAAACCAGCCCCACCCATTCCCAATAATAATCGTATTTTGCAGGCTGCCTTCTTTCATCATGAATTTTCCGGCTTCTATTTCTGCAAATTCGTTGTTCGGACCGGGAAACATACCTGATCCGGAGATTTCATTCACCGTCAGATCATATCCCTTCTCACCATTGGGTGTTCTGTAACCAATAAATACGGAATAGATCCCTGCTTCGGAAGTAAAATTGAATTCAATATTATCGCCGGCATTATCAAAACCTGTAACATACCCTGTTCCGGAATAGCCGGCAGCTGATGTGGATACTGTAACACCTGTGAGTATGGCATTTTCAGCTTCCATTTTCAATTCCTGTCCGAATGAATGCATGGATAGCAATCCTATTATAGCAGCTAAATACCAGAGCTTTCTTGTTTTACCTGTCTTCATTTTTAGCGTGTTTATTAAACGATTGATAGAATAAATGTAAGGAATCCCTGATGATCTTCATAAATAATACGTTTGAAGGAAACCTCTCCGTGAAGGTCACGCTTCATGATGCAAGTTTTTATTGGCACAAATATACAGCACCCTGGATAAAAAGGATTCTTTTTATAGGGCTGAAGTATTTACAATTCCATGATTCATATGGTGAAAATAACAGCGTCGTTAATACAAAAGGCTGTTATATTCACATGATCAGGGTGCTCCTGAAGATTAACCGGGATTTACCATCCGGATTCCGGAAAATAATAAAGCTCCGGATCTTGGTACCGGAGCTTTATTGAATACATGTTTCTATTTTCTTTTTCCGGGCACTATGAATTCTGTTTCAAATTTATAATACCCTGATTACTGATTTCATTCAGAACGTAATCGATATATGGCGATTTGCAGAAAAAATTCATACTTATCCCATTTTAATCCTTGACAAATTTAGTTACAAAAGTTTCTTTGTTGTCATCAACAGTAATGATGTAGATTCCTGCAGAGAGTTCTGATACATCAATAGGTTTATCCATTGTAGCAGTTTTTACAAGCACGCCATCGCTGCTATAGATCTTTATGCTATTATCATTAAATTCAATTGCATCATTAAATTTCACACAAAGTGTGCTGTTTGCCGGGTTAGGATAAACACTGATGGTTGTCGGGGATTCATTTCCAAGCTCCCTGGCATCATCGATAATATCTCCCTTATTAGGAGAAGCAGTACCTGTTATCACAACAGTATAGTCTTCTACCTCTCCGTAGCTGAATGTTTCGCAGGGAGTTGGAGCTGAATTGTACTTCATGGTAACGCGCATTCTGGTAGAACCTAAGGTTGCACTAGCCGGTACTGTAAAAGTCTTGCTCAATGTGGAAGAGCTTCTTGAAGAACCGGAACAGATCAACTCACTGGTTTCAAATGTACCGTCCTGATCGTAGTCGATCCATATATACCAATATTCAGTATAGGCAAGTCTTCTGAAACCTGCACTGAAGTATATAGTATAACTTGTTCCCAATCCCAGGTTCGTGGAAAGGCTGGTGAAATCGCCATACCCTCCGTTTGCTGCTGTAACATTGTTGATCGTATTCAATCTTACCAGGTCAATCCACTCATAATAAACATTATTCCCTTGTGATTCACAGTAAGTGACAGAAGTTGATGAAGTGGTTACAGCAAGTATATTACTGGCTTCAGAAACGTTTCCTGCAGCATCTTTTGCTGTTACATGGAACGAATATGTTGTAGAAGGACTCAGACCGGTGACATTGTATGAAGTATTAGTAACTGTCCCGAGTAATGAGCCATCCTGATATACGTTATATCCCGTTACGGCAACATTATCGGTTGATGCGGTCCAGGTAAGCGTGGCCGTTGTCTGAGTGACACCGGAGGCGGTAAGATTGGACGGAGCTGTCGGGGCTTCCGTATCGGGTGTGCCTGCAGTTATTACAACAGTATAGTCTTCTACCTCTCCGTAGCTGAATGTTTCACAGGCAGTAGGAGCCGAATTGTACTTCATGGTAACACGCATTCTTGTAGGGCCTAAGGTTGCGGTTGCCGGCACGGTGAAAGTTTTGCTCAGTGTTGTGGCAAGATTTGAAGAACTGGCATTGATCAATTCAGTAGTTTCAAATGTACCATCCTGATCGTAGTCAATCCATATATACCAGTATTCGGTATAAGAAGAACTTCTGAAACCCGCACTGAAGTATATGGTATAACTTGTTCCCAATTCCAGGTTCGTGGAAAGGCTGGTGAAATCTCCATACCCTCCGTTTGCTGTTGTAACATTATTGATCGTATTCAATTTTACCAGGTCAATCCACTCATAATAGACATTATTCCCTTTTGACTCACAGTAAGTTACAGAAGTTGACGAAGTGGTTACACTAAGTGTATTACTGGCTGCAGAAACGTTTCCGGCTGCATCTTTAGCTGTTGCGTAGAATGAGTATGTTGTAGCAGGGGTCAGGCCGGTCACGCTGTATGAGGTACTAGTGGTTGTTCCGAGTAACATACCATCCTGATACACATTGTATCCCGTTACGGCAACATTATCGGTAGAAGCGGTCCAGGTAAGCACAGCCGTTGTTGAGGTAACATTTGATGAGCCAAGGTTAGTTGGTGCGGTTGGAGCCTCGGTATCAGTTGTTGTGTTTGTTGTAAACGAAACCTGATTACCATAGCCTGTCCCGGCACTATTGGTTGCATATGCTCTGACATAGTAAGTAGTACTTGCGGTTAGTCCGCTCATGATCAGGTTGTATGAACCTGAAGTTATAACCGGAGATGTAGACAGAACAGTACCGTTAGCAAGCGTTGGATTGGTGGTTGTTGAATATACAATACCACTTGCAGTTACCGCAGCACCGCCATTGGCCGTTATGTTACCACCGCCAGTAGCAGAAGTAGTGCCAATGGAAGATATGCTGCTGGTTGTTACTGCAGGTACTGTAATTGTACTGCTTTCGTAAACCAGGTAACATGCTTCACAGGCAACACGGGCTGATGTGGCATCGATTCTCATGTATCCGCCTTCTCCCCATGAGCTGCCCCATGAGTTACGAAGGATCCAGTAGTCTCCTGTTGAGGCATCAGTTCCCCATCCTACAAGCGCTATCGCATGGTTTGTAGGTGTGTAGTAACATGGGTTGCTTGAACAGGAAGTGTAGTTGTCCGTGAAAATACCTCCTGAATAGTTTTGGAAAGAAGTTGTTGCATAAACGGCAGCATCCACAACACCGTATGTCATAATAGCCGTTTTAATGGCTTCTATATCGGAACAGGTGATACGATACCATGATGCAAATTGTGTTTTTGGTGCATTTGATGCAGCAGAAGGGCATGATTGTCCGTCAGAATCATAATACGGGAAATAGGATTCGGAGATGGTTCCTATGTCACAAAGTGCCTGCAATTCGGAATAGGTGTAATCTGCCCCGTCGCAACCATAAAAATTATCGTTATATGCAGACATAGAACCCAGGCACCAGGCGATGTATGCTTCGGAAAAGTCGGCAACATTGTTATCATAATTGCCGGTGGCAAAATTATACGTGCCTTCAGCACATGCAGTGGCACCAAATGCATAGCAGGAACCGCAATTGCCCTGGTCGTGAATTGCTCCTATATAGGAATGACTATTGTAACTTCGCCAGTCGAATGAAGTTGGAAGGGATTTTTCATAAACAAAGTCAGGATTCTCTTTGGCAATTTCGTAAATATTTTTTGAGATCCTGATGCCTTCCAATTGCAATTTATCGCCATTGATTTCCATCAGTTCTTCCAAAGAGAGCCTTTCCTGAACAGTCTTTCCATTACGGGTACATACAGCCTTTTCAACAGTATAGCCATCGATCGTTTCGACAACGGTTTCGATGTTGTAACCCTTTTTTGCTGCATAACTGAATTCTTTGGCAACTTTCCCCTTGTAAAAGTCCCAGGCATTCACTTTTTGACCATTGGGGAGAATACACATTCCAATTTCGTTACCCTTTTCATCGGGTTGAACGGAATAGCCATAACCCATGAATTCGCAGTACGCTGCAGCCGGATTTTTTAAACCTTTCTGGGCGAATGTAATCATACATATCCCCAGGGTTAGCAAGATGATAGTAGTTTTTTTCATAAAGTATTGAGTTGATAGTTTGTAAAGAAAATATGAATTAAGATAGTCTGACCATAATTGATCGGTTATTATATAAAAATAATCATTTTCTTAAAAAGAAAGCTTTCTTTCTTCCTGAAGTTGATGAATTTTAGTGTTTGGCTGTATCTGTTTGAATGGTACCTTGTATTGTTCGTTCAATATTTTTCCTTCTTATGTATTGCATTATGATCTTCAGCAGGAAGGGAAGTAAATTTATAGGATATGAATTTTTTGGAGGTTGAAAATCTATGGCAAACGTTTTCCGAGTATATTACCTGTGATTGGTGATTCGTGATCTGTGTAATTGGCTTCGCCGAGCTCGTAAACTCGGTTGGCTTCGCCGAGCTCGTAAACTCGGT
>CAZWFM010000198.1:0-4578 GCA_964633185.1 uncultured Bacteroidales bacterium
CTTTGACTCCCATATATCGGGGTTCCATTGCAGCATGCTCACGGGAAGAACCTTCACCATAATTTTCATCACCAACAACAATGGTGTCTATGTCATTTGCTTTGTAATTTCTTGCTGTTGCAGGTACTTCAGAATATTCACCGGTACTAAGATCAAGAACAGAATTGACCTTATCATTAAAATAATTATTAGCTCCTATGAGTAAATTATTGGATATATTATCAAGATGTCCCCGGTACCTGAGCCACGGTCCCGCCATCGAGATATGATCTGTTGTGCATTTGCCTTTTACTTTGATCAGAAGATACAAGCCTTTAAGGTCTTTTCCGTTCCAGGGATCAAAAGGAGTTAAAACCTGCAGTCTGTCTGAAGCAGGATTTATAACTATTTCAATATCACTGCCATTTTCGGCAGGAGCCTGGTAACCTCTGTCTTTTACATCAAAGTTGTTCGGAGGCATCTCAAGACCCTTTGGCTCTTCAAATCTCACATGTTCTCCATTTTCATTTTCCAGTATGTCAATCACTGGATTAAATGTCAGGTCTCCGGCAATAGCAAATGCAGTTGTCAACTCTGGTGATGCAACAAAGGCATGAGTATTTGGATTTCCATCATTTCTCTTGGCAAAATTTCTATTGAAAGAAGTCATAATGGAATTCTTTTTCTGCTCATCTGCATTATGTCTGGCCCATTGACCAATACAGGGACCACATGCGTTTGCCAATACAACTCCGCCAATTTTTTCGAATGTATTCAGCAATCCGTCACGTTCTGCAGTATATCTGACTTGTTCTGAACCGGGGGTAACCGTAAATTCGGATTTAACTTTCAGATTCTTTGAAATTGCCTGTTCTGCTATTGAGGCAGCACGTGTCAGATCTTCATAGGAAGAATTAGTGCATGAACCAATCAGACCTACTTCAAGTTTGGATGGCCAGTGGTTTTCCATAACGGATCTGGAAAATTTTGAAAGAGGTATGGCTCGATCAGGAGTAAACGGACCATTGATATGAGGTTCAAGCTCTGAAAGATTGATTTCAATAAGCTGATCAAAATATTTCTCAGGCTGAGAGTACACTTCATCATCACCTGTCAGATCATTTGCGATTTTATCAGCCAGTTCAGCTACTTTTGTCCGGCCGGTACCTTTTAAATATTCTGACATTTTCCGATCATAACCAAATATGGATGTAGTAGCTCCAATCTCAGCACCCATATTGCATATGGTTCCTTTTCCCGTGCAGGATATTGAAGATGCACCCTCGCCAAAGTATTCAACAATACAACCCGTTCCACCTTTTACAGTGAGTATACCTGCAACCTTTAATATAACATCTTTTGCCGAGGTCCATCCAGTTAGTTTCCCGGTTAGTTTCACCCCAATTAATTTTGGAAATTTCAATTCCCACGACATGCCGATCATCACATCAACTGCATCAGCACCACCAACTCCAATAGCTATCATACCTAAACCACCTGCATTAACAGTATGGGAATCGGAACCTATCATCATACCACCCGGAAATGCATAATTTTCTAAAACAACCTGGTGAATAATTCCAGCCCCTGGCTTCCAGAAACCAATACCATATTTATTGGATACTGAACTTAGAAAATCATATACTTCTTTATTGCCAGTAGTAGCAGCATACAAATCTTCTTTTGCACCTGCTTTTGCCTGAATCAAATGATCGCAATGAACAGTTGAAGGGACAGAAACTTTATTCTTCTCTGCCTGCATAAACTGGAGCAGAGCCATTTGGGCTGTTGCATCCTGCATTGCCACCCTGTCAGGGATAAAATTAGCATAATCACTTCCCCTTTGATAAATCCTGTTATAAGAATCCGAAAGATGGGTATACAATATTTTTTCTGTTAAACTAAGAGGTTTGCCATTTATTTTACGTACTCTATCCATTCTGTTCACATAATCGGAATACACTCTTTTTATCATTTCAAGATCAAAAATCATTACCATTTAAATTTAATTTCAACGTGATCAAATAAAATGTCGCAAGTTACAAAAATATGCAAGACAAGATGGTTCATAAACCTTTCGGAAAATTTTATTTTATCAGGAAAACCAATCGTTACAGTTATATCTATTAAACAACTGTTAATTATACCTGTTCATAATTTTCTAATGTTTTGGTTAAAATATCGTATATTTAACCATCTTATTTTTTGTTCTTTACCATTAGTTATTGTATGCATATTAACGAGAAATGGAAAAACTTGAGATAGAAAAAAAAACCAACACACCCTCGGTCATTTTTGATCATGAATCCGGACATATGAAAATTGAAGGTAGATCAATTCCGGAAAATCCCGGAGAATTTTATGATGACATCATCGATTGGGTCAAAGAATATTTCAAACAACCTAAAGCTAATACCGTTATTGATCTTAATCTTGAATATGTAAACAGCGGATCATCAAAGTACCTTCTGGGACTTTTCAGGGTCATTAAAGACGAAGCGCAAAAAGGGAGGAATATCACTGTTAACTGGTATTACGAAGAAGATGATGAAGCGATTTTAAATCTTGGTGAACATTACAAATCTTCACTGAAAATTCCTTTTAACCTTATTGAATACATTTAAAATTCACTAAAATAAAAAACTAAATCCATAAAAAAGGGGCTGTCTCAAAAGGTAAGAATTTTAAGATAGCCACTAAGACTCAAAGGATTCACAAACTCCTGTTTTTCAATCTATATAACTTTGTGATTTAGTGCCTTGGTGGGGAAATTTCAACTTTTGAGACAGTCTTTTTTATTAATTCATATTCAGTATATCAGATTATTTCACTGAATCCATATATTCAATAAATTCAACCACTTTTGCTGAATATCCCATCTCATTATCATACCAGGAAATAACTTTAACAAACGTAGGAGATAACATAATTCCTGCTCCTGCGTCAAAAATTGATGTTCGAATATCGCCAACAAAATCGTTTGATACAACAGCATCTTCCGTGTAACCGAGAATTCCTTTTAATTCGCCTTCAGAAGCCTTTTTCATGGCAGCACAAATTTTTTCATAGCTGGTTTCTTTTGCCAGTCGACAAGTAAGATCAACTACCGAAACATCGGGTGTCGGAATACGAAACGCCATACCAGTGAGTTTGCCATTAAGTTCCGGAATCACTTTTCCCACAGCTTTGGCAGCACCTGTTGAAGATGGAATCACATTTTGACTTGCACCTCGTCCTCCCCTCCAGTCTTTCATGGATGGTCCGTCAACGGTCTTTTGAGTGGCAGTTGTTGCATGTACTGTAGTCATTAATCCTTCCAGTATGCCAAAGTTATCATGGAGTACTTTTGCTACAGGAGCAAGGCAGTTTGTTGTACAGGATGCATTTGATACAAAATTCATATCCTTTTTGTATGAAGTGTGGTTAACACCCATAACAAACATAGGAGTATCGTCCTTTGAGGGAGCAGATAGAATTACTTTTTTTGCGCCTGCATCAATATGACCCTGTGCTTTTTCTTTTGTAAGGAAAAGGCCTGTGGATTCAACTACATACTCAGCACCCACTTCACTCCATCTAAGATCTGCAGGATTTTTTTCTGAAGTAACACGAATGGCCTTGCCATTTACTATCAACTTGCCGTCCTTAACATCAACAGTACCGTTAAAACGTCCATGAGTTGAGTCATATTTTAACATATAAGCCATGTATTCAACATCAATCAGATCGTTGATACCGACAATCTCAATATTATCTTTAGCAACAGCTATACGAAATACGAATCTTCCAATTCTACCAAAACCGTTGATTCCAATTTTAATTTTTCCCATAATGAATTGATTTATTGCTTTTTAAAAATTAAGTATAATTTATCTGAAATGGAAGTGCGAAAGTACTAAATTAAATATAAATCAACAACCAGAATTCAAAGGGAAATGTAGTTGTTGTGAAAAAAATAACAATGGATGAAATGAAGGTGACCGTTCCATATGGAGTTATCTATTCAGTATAATTTCAATCGGTCAGGATTTTATCAATTTTGGAGGGTTCATTTATAAATTGTGCATCAATCACCTTACCAAAACGATAACACAGGAAAAAGGCCGGAAAGATCCAGTGATTGTGCTCGTTGGCCATGATATTTATTTTTCTGATGTATGCATTCAGAGCAATACCCGTTTCAATGGCGCTAAATAGTTTATCTGATTTACCAAACTCGAAAGTAAAACCGAATTTGCCGTATGCACCGGGGACAATTTTTATTTCTTCCATGCCAATGTAGAATGGTGCCTTTTTTTCGACATATAATATATGCGTTTGGTTTTCAAATTTCATTCTTTCTCTATGCTGAATTCCTGTGCTGTCATAAGTGATTACATCGTAGTAGATCGGTTTTTCCAGTCCAACGGATAAACCAAAGGAATAAAAGTATCGAATTGAAATACTTCCTTTGTCTTCTTTTCTGAAAAGTTCTTTCTGCAGTCCTATTCCTCCCTGAAGTGAGAAAAAAGAATTCTTTTTTCCAAATACGAAACTACTGCCAAATTGCTGGTTGGAAGAAAATGTAACCCTGTATTCTTTTTCGTGCTTAATATGATG
>CAZWFM010000199.1:0-4563 GCA_964633185.1 uncultured Bacteroidales bacterium
TACGTTTCAGGAGAAGAATCTCCTGAACAATTAAAACTGAGAGCTGAAAGAATAGAGGGTAAAAATCCTTTATGCAAAGTATATTGCGAAGTTAACCTGGAACAATTGTATAACCAATTTGAAATTGAAAAACCGGATGTATTGATCGTCGATTCTATTCAAACATTATACACAGATTTAATTGACTCAAGTCCGGGTAGTATCTCTCAGGTACGTGAATGTGCCGCTCAACTGTTAAAACTGTCCAAGACAACTCATGTTCCTGTATTTTTAATCGGTCATATTACAAAAGACGGAATGCTGGCAGGACCAAAAGTTTTGGAGCATATCGTTGATACAGTATTACAATTTGAAGGTGATCACCAACATGTTTATCGTATTTTAAGGTCTGTTAAAAATCGTTTTGGGTCAACCTCTGAGCTGGCAATCTTTGAAATGGAAGCCGATGGATTGCATGAGATCAAAAGCCCTTCTGAAATCTTTTTAAGCAATAACAACTACTCACTTAGTGGTGTAGCAATTGCTTCTACTATTGATGGTTTACGTCCATTTCTTATTGAAGTTCAGGCTTTGGTCAGTACTGCAGTTTATGGCACGCCCCAACGTACCTCCACCGGATTTGACAACAAAAGATTGAATATGTTACTTGCAGTACTTGAAAGAAAAGCTGGTTTTAACCTGGCATCTAAAGACGTTTTCCTCAATATTGCGGGCGGTTTGAGAGTTCAGGATACTGCAACGGATCTTGCAGTAGCCTGTTCAATTCTCTCCTCCAATTTCGATAAAGCTATAGGGCAACATACCTGTATGACAGGTGAAATCAGCCTGACAGGAGAGCTTAAACCTGTTTCTCGCCTCGAACAAAGAATTTCTGAAGCAGAAAGACTGGGTTTTAAAAAAATAATAACCCCGCCCTTTTCAAAGAAGAAACAAGCCAAAACTTTTTCGAACATTGACATTATACAATGTTCCAAAATAGAAGAAGCTATTCAATTTATTTTTAAAGATTAGATCAGGGATAATCAAATATTGCCGGGGCATCATAATTATCTTCAGAATCGGCATCTTTCATATATTCATCATCATTGCAATCGAGTGAAACATCAAATCCTTCAGGTTTTTCAAATACATCATCCTGGGTGATCCCTAATGTAGAATCAGCATAAACCTGAAGCATGAATTCTGCCCATATCGGAAGTACTGTATTTGTACCGGAACCCATAGCCGTTCTGTCAAAATGTACTGACTGGTCTTCTGCTCCTACCCAGCCGCCGGCAACTAATTTCGGGACTATCCCAAAGAACCATCCATCGGAATTATTATTGGTTGTCCCCGTTTTCCCTGCGATTTCAGCCGTCATGTTATACCTGTATCGAAGTCTTGCAGCAGTACCATATTCTGTAACACCCTGCATTAAATTTAACATAAGATACGCAGTTTCTTCACTGATAGATTCTTTGGTTTCAGGAAGAAATGTGGCAAGTAAATTGCCATGTTTATCTTCTATTCTGGTAACATACAAGGGAGAAATGTGTACTCCTTTATTCACAAATGTTGCATATGCACCTACCATTTCTTCTACTGACATATCACTTGTACCATAAATCAATGAAGGAACCGGGTCAATATAACTAGTGATCCCCATCTTGTAAGCTATATCGGCTATCGGTTGAGGTTTGAACTGGTCCACCAGCCAGGCAGAAACATAGTTTTCAGATTTTGCAAGTCCCCATTTTAAAGGTTTCATTGTATTGATATCTTCTTTACGTGCAGTAGTTCGGGGCGACCAGGTAGTATCATTTACATAAAATGTAATGGGTGAAACCGGTACTTTAAGACAAGGTGAATAACCCTCTTGCATGGCCAGAATATAGAGAAATGGTTTAAAGGTTGAACCTGCCTGTCTTTTCCCCTGGGTAACATGATCATATTTAAAATACCTGAAATTGATCCCTCCGACATATGCTTTTACAAATCCCGTATAAGGTTCCATAGCCATAAAACCTGAATGAAGAAAATGCTTGTAATACAACAGGGAATCAAGAGGACTCATAACAGTATCTATTTCACCATCCCATGTAAATAAAGTCATCTGAACAGGTTCTTTGAATATTTTGTATATGGAATCCAGTGTGACACCTTCATTAAATAGCTTTATCCCCCGGTCAGAGTATCGAATGGCATTACGTATTATAGTGTTATACTGTTTATTCGTAAGATCGCCAGAAAAAGGAGCCCGCTTTCTTCCTTTTTTCTCTTTAAAAAACGCCGGCTGTAAATATTCTCCGTGTTGCTTTTTAACAGCTGCTTCAGCATAAGCTTGCATTCGGGAATCAATGGTGGTATAAATCCTCAATCCATCCGTATATAAATCATAAGGTTCACCGTCAGGTTTACGGTTTTTATTGCACCAGCCATACAAAGGATTGTTCATCCATTGAAGAGAATCATCCTGGTATTTTTTATAATTCCAATTGCTATAATTTTTTCTGACAGGTTCATTTGCACTCATCATTTTTCTTATATATTCCCTGAAATAAGTTGCCGGACCAACGTTATGACTTAACTTATGAAAATCAAGTTCAAGAGGCAATGTTTTGAGTGAATCAAATTCCTCCTTTGAAATGTATCCGTATTTTTCCATTTGCATTAAAACGATATTCCTTCTGTGTAACGCTTTCTCCGGAAATCTCTGCGGATTATACAATGCGGAGTTCTTGGCCATTCCAACCAGCATTGCAGATTGTTCAATGTTCAGCGAATCGGGCAAAGTGTTAAAATATACCTGGGTTGCCGAATGGAGCCCAACGGCGTTGTATAGAAAATCATACTGATTAAAATACAGGGTGATAATTTCTTCTTTGGTATAGGCCTTTTCAAGTTTTACAGCAATTATCCATTCTTTGATCTTTTGTTTTAGTCTCTCGAGTTTTGTTCGGGCCGGATCATGAAACAACAATTTGGCGAATTGCTGGGTTATTGTACTTCCTCCTCCCGACCCTTCCTTACTCAGAAAGCCAGTTAATATTACAGCACGTGCCAATCCTTTTATGTCAATTCCGGAATGTCTGTAAAACCGAACATCTTCGGTAGCAATTAATGCATCTATCAAATGTTTGGGAAAATGATCAAAGTCAACATGTGTCCTATTTTGATTCTCAAAATAAACACTTCCCAAAACTTCCCCGTCAGAAGAAATTATCTGAGTGGCAAGATTGATTTTTGGATTTTCCAGATCTTCAATTTTAGGCATATATCCTAAATTCCCTGTAATTGCCAATAGTATAATAATTATGAAAGTAATAAAGGGAAATGCGAACAAAATCCATAATATACGTGTATATTTAATAAATCTGATATTGTGACCATCCATAATAGATTGTTCTTTTTATCGTAAATGTATTAATTATTTAAATTAAAATTTTGCACATAAATTTGTAATGGATTTCTTTGTGCTCTTATAAAAGCGTTTATTCATGATAAATAATTTAGTTATTGTTGAATCTCCGGCGAAGGCAAGGACAATTGAAAAATTTCTGGGAAAAGATTTTCGGGTTGCCAGCAGTATGGGCCATATTCGTGATTTATCAAAAAAAGATTTTGGTATTGATGTAAAGAACAACTATAAACCTGAATATATTGTCCCAAACGATAAAAAGAAAATCGTAAGTGAACTTAAAAAGCTCGTTAAAGAAGCAAATACAGTCTGGTTAGCTTCTGATGAAGACCGTGAGGGTGAAGCTATCGCATGGCATCTTTTTGAAGTGTTAAAACTGGACCCGGTCAAAACCCGCCGAATTGTTTTTGGAGAAATTACTAAGAATGCAATTCTTGAATCTATAAAAAATTACCGCGCAATAGATAAGAATCTGGTAAATGCTCAGCAAGCCAGAAGAGTGCTTGACCGCCTTGTAGGCTTTGAACTATCTCCGGTCCTCTGGAAAAAAGTTAAACCCTCCCTTTCTGCAGGAAGGGTTCAATCAGTGGCAGTACGACTAATTGTCGAACGTGAAAGGGAAATTATTAGTTTTAAACCTGTTTCAAGTTATAGAACAACCGGAATATTCAATACGAAGAATAGTGATGGAAAAAGTCTTCAGATCAAAGCTGAATTGAATCAGAGGTTTAAGGACAAATCTACTGCTTTTGAATTTTTGGGGAAATGCAGAGGCGCTGAATATAGAATATCTGACGTAACAAAGAAGCCTGCAAGAAAATCTCCCTCACCACCTTTCACTACTTCAACACTTCAACAGGAAGCAAGCAGGAAACTTGGTTTTTCAGTATCACAAACCATGAGTATTGCGCAAAGACTTTATGAGTCCGGATTTATCACTTATATGAGAACTGATTCTGTGAATCTGTCTCAGTTGGCTTTAAATGCTGCCAGAAAAACCATTACTGAAGAGTTTGGTAATAAATATGTAAATATTCATCAATACAAAACAAAAACAAAAGGAGCTCAGGAAGCTCATGAGGCAATTCGTCCCACATATATTGAAAATTCATCTGTTGCAGGAACAAATGCAGAAAAAAGACTTTATGATCTAATCTGGAAAAGAA
>CAZWFM010000200.1:0-4559 GCA_964633185.1 uncultured Bacteroidales bacterium
ATAGTGCAACTTTTATTATTTCTGCAGATGAGTTTTTCACGAAAACACTTGAAACTTCATTGCCTGACTTTATTCCTCCAATGAGCAAGATGAAGGTATCTTTGAATATCATAGAAATACAAACACAAACAGAATACCAAAATGAGAAAGAGGCTTTTTTAAACTGGATTGAAGATTTTGGTGAATATGAGAAAGTAATATTGAAACAGTTTTTAATGGAAGAGAAAATAGATGTACAGCCATCCGGTTCAGGTCTTTATTATTTAAAAATCAGGGAAGGTAAAGGAAAATCTATCGAAAAAGGCGATACGATAACCATAAATTATGAAGGCAAATTTCTGAATGGAAAATTCTTTGATTCTACTATAAAAAGGAACCAACCTTTCCAATTTGTATATGGTACGGAATGGCAGGTCGTTGAAGGATTGGAAGAGGCAATTGGGATGATGAAGGAGGGTGAAAAATCATTGTTCATACTCCCATCTGACCTTGCCTTTGGAACAGAAGGCTCTTCAACAGGAATAATTCCTCCTTTTACTTCCTTGATCTTCGAGGTTGAGGTCTTATCCGTAAATTGATTACGCAACCATTATACAATAATTTGCATCATAAATAAGTATATAGATAGATATTATAATATTAGAAAAGAAATTTTACAACAATGCAAAAAATAGTAAAAATACAGTTTCTGTTGATCCTTGTTTCTATGTTTATGTTTTCCTGTCTCAAAGATGAGTGGGCAGAAAACCAGGCTGAGCATGACAGAAAGATGGAAGAATTAAAAGTTGAGTATGGTTTGGATGAATCCATGGAAATTGGAGACAACATTTACCTGAAACCTCTTGAACTGGAGCCTTATCCCGAGGCGTTACCACCCGAATACGATGATATCGTTTTGGTCGATTACATCGGGAGGGACTATGATGGAAATGTCTTTGATGTATCGTATGCAAATGTTGCAGTGGATAACAATGTTTACAGGGACGATTATATTTACGGACCAGTGCGTTTGTATGTCAACTATACCCGTTTGGGCTTTCAGAAAGCGATCCAGGAAATGACTCCAAAGGAAAGAGCCATTATACTGATACCTGGTGACCAGTGGGATGGCTACTGGAATCCTGTTGTTTATGATGTTACTTTGTATAAGGTCATTGAAGATATTGAAGAATACAACAATGAGCAACTGGCATTGTATTTAGATTCTCTTGGTATAAGTGCTTCCGATTTACTTCCGGGATCTGAAGGGATCTGGGCAGCAGGATTCTCCACCAGAACAGAAAATGATTTATCATTTGGTGATACGGTCTTATTAACATTACACGGATACTATGTTGAGGCAGATACAACATACATGAATGATTTTCCCGGTCGTCAGTTTTTTCCGATCAGCAATAGCGGGGATACGGTGTTATACGTTTATGATGAAGAAATTTTTCCGGTAACTTATGCTGTGAATGAAGCGGTGAAATACATGGAACTTTACGAAACAGCCGATATAGTAGCCCGTGACGATTATGGGTACGATAATACCGGATTCATACATCCCTATACTGGTGAATACATTATTCCTCCTAATATGCCTTTGCATTATACCATTCAATTGCTGGATATCATGAAGGTAGCAGATTAATAATATCCTGAAAAGGTAAAAGTTTTAAACAATCCTGCATCCTACGCAGGATTTTTTTATCCTCATAATTGAATGTCAGTCTTTTTTGTGTAAAATGAAAATAGCAGGTCTCTTATTCATTTCCGGTTTGTGTTTTTGCCAATAATCCATCCGATGGGTTTCAATGAATTCTTCCTTACCGGTAATGTTAATTGCCATACACAAATAGGTGGAATTGCTGCAGGAAGCAATCAAATCGTTCAGGAGTTGATTGTTTCGGTAGGGAGTTTCAATTATGATTTGAGACTGGTTTTCAATTTGTGATCTTTTTTCAACTTCTTTGATCTTCTTAATCCTCTCAGGATTTTTTATGGGCAAATAACCAATGAAAGCAAAATTCTGTCCATTTAATCCCGAGGCCATCATGGCAAACAAAATGGATGATGGTCCCACCAGTGGAATTACCTTAATATTTCTTTTGTGTGCCAGGGATACGATTTCACTTCCCGGATCAGCTACTGCAGGGACACCTGCTTCAGAAAGAAGGCCTATATCTTCTGTCTTTGCTATTTTTAAGAAAGCAGGAATTTCTTCTTTGGTTGTATGTTTATTTAGTATATAGAATTTGAGTTCATTAATTGGAGTAGTGATGCCCAGTTTGATTAGCATACGACGGGCAGTTCTTTCATTTTCAACAATGTAATGTTTTATGTTAGAAACAACTTTCTTATTGTATGCCGGGATAACCTGATCAACAGGGGAGTCGCTAAGGGTGGATGGGATCAGAAAAAGTCTGCCTTTCATTGTACGTTGAATTTCTGTCAAAGATATGCGATTTGCAATGAAAACTATTCTATGATATTGATAAGCCTGAAATAAATACCTTTGTTTCTGATGAAAGCACAGACTAAAATAACATTCTTAGGTACAGGCACTTCGCAGGGTGTCCCCATAATTGGCTGTGGATGCAAAGTTTGCAAATCAACCGATCCGAGAGATAAACGATTACGATCGTCTGTTCTGGTTGAGACGGAAGGGAAAACTTTCATTATAGATACCGGTCCTGATTTCAGACAGCAAATGCTTAGGTCGGAAGTAAATGATATTACAGCCGTGCTTTTCACCCATGAACATAAAGATCATGTGGCAGGACTGGATGATATACGACCCTTTAATTTCAAATACAACAGGCACATTGAAGTATATGCCGAAGAACGTGTTCAGGAATCACTGAAAAAGGAGTTTGCCTATATTTTTGCTGAAAACAAATACCCGGGCATACCGCAAATCAACATGCGGTTGATAGAAAACAAAGAGTTTTTTATTGAAGGAGTAAAAATCATTCCGATCAGAGCTTATCATCACCAGTTGCCGATATTTGGATTCCGCATCCATGATTTTGCCTATCTGACGGATGTTAAAACAGTTCCGGAAAAAGAAAAAGTAAAGCTGACCGAACTCGATTTGCTTATCCTCACATGCTTAAGGAAGGAGGAGCATATTTCACATATGAACCTGGATGAGGCATTGACATTTATAAAAGAAATTAACCCTAGGCAGACCTATCTTACTCATTTAGGTCATCGTTTCGGTCTGCATATTGAGGAAGAAAAGAACCTGCCTGCCGGAGTTAATATTGCATATGACGAATTACGTATTATTGTATAACTACTTTTGATGTATAAATCCCCTGATCCGTATACAATGTGAGAAGATAAACACCATCTGTTATAGAATAATCTGAAAGATTGATCTCAAGAGAATGTTCTCCCTGAAGCTGGTTTTCATTAAGCACCTGAACCACTTTCCTTCCATCAAGTGTGTACAATGAAATCGTTACATCCTGTTGCATTGGTAACTGGTATGCAATTGTAATCACATCCCCGGCTGGATTGGGGGAACATACAAATCCATAGTCCGAACTGGTGATTGTTTTGCTTGCTGTTGGTATTACTGCAGTAATAGTGATCTGGTCAGCATTGGAAACAATGCTGTCATTTACCTCCAGTTCTACTACGTATTCACCGGTTTCATTAAAAAATATCCTTGGTTCGGGAGTGTCGGTAAGATAAAATTCGGGATCTTCACCAGCAGGTTGTGAGATTATGCTCCAGGAATAAAGGATTCCATCACCATCAGGGTCGTAAGAATCCAGTCCGTTAAGAAAATTGTATTTTCCCGTGGCCATTGTTGTATCGTTTCCGGCAACAGCTACAGGTGCCGAATTGGTTGCTTTAACATGAATGGTTTTAATATCCTGAACGCTTGAGTAAGTTCCGTCACCGACAACAAGACCAATACTATATAAACCTGCCATGTTTGGTGTTATACTTGTAACGGCTGCAGAAGGTTCATCAATAACATCGGTACTTCCTGCCGGGGCAGTAACAACTGACCAGCTATAGCTTTCCACCGGCACACCATCAGGATCAAAACTCTCTGAACCGTCAAGCCCGACAGCCGTACCGATTACTGTCTTAGCATTGTCACCCGCATTGCTTATGGGTGCTATACCTTCCCAGTTTCCTGCCTTGTTTACATTTAATATTTCAAAGTAATGTTCGGTTCCACCTCCTGTATTGTTGCCATTCACTTGTATATGAAGTGTATGTTCTCCGTCTGCCAGACCTTCTTCAATCAATCCGAATACAATACCAGGGCCCCAGGTTTCAGTCCAGTATGCGTCAAGCGTTTTGGGTGCCATTTCATCTACCCATATGTCCACCTGTCCGCGATTGTCAGTATTGTGTCGTGTATAAAGTATGGAAATTGCATTTCCATCCACGGTAAAACTTATTTCGCTGCCTTCTTCTTCGGCTTTCCACTTGTTCCCATCCACATACCATCCATCGTTTGTCAAAGGCACAAGGGAGTTCACTGTATACATATAACAATGAGCATAGGTGTCGGTTAAACGAACATCCGGTATGGTAGCCGGGATGTCAGG
>CAZWFM010000201.1:0-4522 GCA_964633185.1 uncultured Bacteroidales bacterium
TCATGGTGGACTGGAATTGCTGGATCATACCTACGATCTGCTGATGCAAAATACTACCGAATAAGGCAATCTGGCCAGACCGGGTGCAGCTGACAACTTCCTTTGGCATTGGATTCTAATACATGAAAAGGAAATGAAACTAATATCAAAGAAAATAGACATACCAGCAACCAGCAACCAGCAACCAGCAACTAGAGACTAGCAACCAACTCATTCACCGCATGCACCAAGAAGATATAGCTGGCACCTCCATTGATTACGTATTCATTTTCTCCCCAAAGGAACGGCCAGTCTTCTTTGTTTTCCGGAAAATCAGGTTTTACGATTAAAACACCCGGAACCACACCGCCGGCAATAAAGGAGAAATCGGCCCGGTTATTGCCATAAGCTACTTTTTTAGAGTGTGTACCGACGCCGGAGACAAAAGATATATCTGAGCCAGGATGACAACCGTAAATATAATGGAGGCCTTTGTATACATCTTCCGGATCCATAATATCAGGGAATGCCTTGTATAGATAATAATTTGTTATGGAGAAATACATTGCCCATCCGCTTCCAGCCCAGCTACCCGTGGCAATGGGCACTCCATAGGGATTTTTAACAAGGAAAGCATCCACTGAATCTTTATATGCAATGGTCAGATTTTCAATTTCTTTCCTGAATGACTCGTTCATGTATGGCAATGCACGGGCGGCAAAAATGGCATTGAACAGAAATGTTTCCCTGATATGGGGCAGCAATTCTTCAATGTGTTCTGCATATTTGATCTTTCGGGTTGTTTGCAGCAATTCCAATGATGCTCTCAGCTGCTCATCAAGCAAATTACCGCCCGTAGTATTTCCATAACGGAAAACATCAGGATCCTTACTCTGTTCTTCGTTCCATACTTTAATAGCCGTGGCAAGACATTCATCGGCCAGGGGATCATTAAAGCCTTTCAAAACACGACTTGCTGCTGCAAGAGCTGCAACAGAACCATAACTTAATGCCGATGTCCTGGTAGTAAAGGCCCATCGGTCATCAGACCTGCCACTGGTAAATCCATCCGATTGTCCGTCCCTGAGTTTTGGATTGTATACCAGGTTATCGGTTTTGGAGGAGGCATCGCCCAAATGAGTGTATTGCTCCAGGGCAGGTGCAATGATCCCGGGTATGGCGTGTCCAACGGCTCTGTACTGTGCTATCAAAGCAAGTGTACCATGTTCTATTTGTTGAAGAAGATCAGGTTTTCCGTCAGGCACATGAATATCTACATAGCGTCTTTCCTGATCTATTGTGGTTTCATCCCTGTCGGGAGTAAATTGTTCCTGCACTTGCACAAGGGTTAGAAGCAGGTTATAGTGAGTCTGTGTACGGATGTCAAAATCGCCGGCATCAAACCAGCCACCATAATTCAGGCCCGGAATGTGTTCACCTGGTTCGAAGGGAGTGTCTGTTGTCGGACCCTGTGCGTACACATCAAAATGTGAGTGGTTAACAGGTGCCTGCAGGGCATCGTCAAGGTGCGAAGCGCCATGCCATACGCGGTAGGCTTCTTTTACACGCATATGGTCCATCTGGACAGGGAAAAAGATGTCAAGCGTTGGGTGCCATGCATCCTGGAAAATATCTTCGCCGATTTTAAAGGGTTTGGTCTGTATTCCATCATAATCAATATAATAAAGACCACTTTCCGTGATTTCTGAAAAATCAAACAATGCATACATATACCTGAAAAATTTACCCCATAACTCAGGGTTTTTAGTTTTGATAACCTCTTCAGCGTTTCCTTTTTCGTTGAGCTTTAGCAATCGGGCAGGGGATTTCGATTTGTAGTTTTTATCCAGTTCAATTACAGCTATTTTTTTCTGGCCGGGATGATAACCAACCTGGGAATGAGCAATAACAGGAGGTCTTAACCAGTTGTCAACAACATTTGTTTTTATGCGCCATTCAAGTACTTTACCTGTCCGGTTTGCAGGCAATAAGGATCTTACCACAAACCAGCCGTTTTGGGCTTTATTGCGACCGTCAAAAAGCAGTAATTCTTGTTCATCAGAATAAATAATGATGTGTTTTTCAGGATCTTCGGGTGCCAGTGATAGAACGTTTCCCTTGGCGATTGGTTTGAATTCGGTATCACCTTCCACGTCAAGGTAGGAGGGACCTATAGGATATAGGGGGAACACGCCACTTTTACCATCCATAATAAATGCCTTACCGAAATAGGCAGAGGGAAGAAATTCAAGATTAAAACCAGCGCGGGATTTAAGTTTTTCCGGAACGGGCTTTTCCAGGTGAATACGAATGATCATATCCATTCCATCTGACTGTGCTTTCACAGTGTATTCAAAATCATACTCCGGATAAGCCAGCCTGACTTCAATGGTATTTTTTTCAGGATTTATTATTCGATCCACTGTTTCAGGAATAGCATCCCACTGCTCGGGTGTATTATGCAGGCGGACATCCCCATTGGTAGCTGTTCTCACTCCATGGTGGATAATTTCAATACCGCTGAATTTTGAATCACCAAAGTAATTGCTGTGCGAATTATTGAATACAAGAAAATTTATTCCTTGTGCTTCAAAATATCCCAATTCATTTATTACAAGTTTCTTTTTGGTTGAAGATTTACTACAACCGGATAATAAAAATATACTGGCAATGAGGAAAGTGAAAACAGTGAGCACAAAAAGCCCGTTCCAATGCTTTGCGGATGATTTTATTTCAGTATTATTCATAGATTCATTAGTCTGTAAATCAATACAATGAATGGATTTGGGTCAGATTAAAAGAATACATCAGTAATAGAACAAAAAATTCAAAGTCTATGTTCACTAAAGATATTAAAATATATTTTCTAATTTCATAAGTCAATATCATTGGATGTATTCCTTTGGGCAATTTGTTAATAATAATTTAAATCATGAATCATGAACAGGATTTTTTATCTGATCAGAATAATATTTGCAACACATTTTAGTGCTTCGATTCTTCTTCTGGCAATTGTATCACAATATGCCCGTGGTAACGATTCTGCGAAGGATATGGCAAGCTATATTTCCTGTGAATATGAAAAAGGGTATTTCAGTCTGGCCGAAGAAGGGAATGTTGCCCCGGTCTATATTAGCAAAGGAGATCACCAGGGCGTATTCAGGATAGTGGAGTACTGGCAAAATGATGTTAAAGCCGTAACAGGTGTTATGCCGGAACGACTGACAAGTCCTGCAGGAAAAGAGATTGTGATTGCAGGGACCATTGGAAGAAGTGAAATTATTGATAACCTGATTCAGGATAAAAAACTTGATGTTAGTGATACTAAAGGGAAATGGGAAAGCTATCTGATTGAAGTTTTGGAAAATCCTTTGCCCGGTGTTGAAAAGGCATTGGTTATTGCTGGCAGTGATAAGAGAGGAACAATATATGGATTATTTGATGTATCAAAGAACATTGGTGTTTCACCCTTGTACTGGTGGGCAGATGTACCCGTGAAAAAAAGTGAGTTTTTGTATGTTAAACCGGGTCGATATTCAGATGGTGAGCCTGCAGTGAAATACCGCGGAATATTTTTAAATGACGAGGAGCCTTCACTTGGAAGATGGGCTGTAGAAAATTACGGCGGTTTTAACCATGAATTTTATGAAAAAGTGTTTGAGCTGATACTCAGATTAAAGGGCAACTATATCTGGCCCGCTATGTGGTGGGCGAGTTTTTACACCAACGATACATTGAATCCTGTATTAGCAGATGAAATGGGAATTGTCGTAGGTACTACACACCATGAACCCATGATGCGTGCTCATAAAGAATGGAATTCGGATATCCAGGGCGATTGGAATTATGAAACAAATCAGGAGAATCTCAGAAAATTCTGGATTGCAGGAATAGAAAGGATGGGACCTTATGAAAGCATAGTGAACCTGGGGATGAGAGGCGACGGTGACAAGGCTATGAGCGAGGAAAGCAACATCGCTTTATTAGAGAGGATTATCAAAGACCAGCGTACCATCATTCAGGAAGTAACCGGTAAAGATCCCTCGGAAACTCCGCAATTATGGGCTCTTTATAAAGAGGTGCAGGATTATTATGACAAGGGAATGCGGGTTCCGGAAGATATTACCCTGCTATTGTGTGATGATAACTGGGGAAATGTAAGAAAGCTTCCGACCCCGGGAGCTAAAACACGATCGGGGGGATACGGTATATATTATCATTTCGATTTTGTTGGTGGTCCAAGAAACTACAAATGGTTAAATACAAGTCCGATATCAAGAGTATGGGAACAAATGCACCTGACGTATGAGTATGGTATGGATCGTATATGGCTTGTAAATGTCGGTGATCTGAAACCCATGGAGCTTCCCATTAGCTTTTTTCTTGATTATGCATGGGATCCGGATGCATGGCCGGCAGAGAGTATACCCGAATATCACCGGCGATGGGCTGCACAACAATTCGGAGTGGAGCATGCTCAGGAGATTGCCGATATTCTGATGATGTATACAAAATTTAACGGGCGCAGAAAACCGGAAATGAT
>CAZWFM010000202.1:0-4507 GCA_964633185.1 uncultured Bacteroidales bacterium
ATATAAAATGATGTAACAGGAAATAAAATAAACAATAAAAAAGGTCACGCCATGGGGTGTCCTGAATAACCAATGTCCTGTAATCAAATGAATATATAAAATGATGTAACAGGAAATAAAATAAACAATAAAAAAGGTCACGCCATGGCGTGACCCTACAAAACACAATAAAAACTATTATCCGAAAATTTATCCAAAATACTTATCATCTTTCCATTTTAATGGATTCATACAAATATATTCACTGGTTTTTTCCAATTCTCTTCTGTTTCGGATTTTCCTGTCGTAAAATCTTTTCTGCCATGCAAAATAATTATGTTTATTATGATTGGCCCAACGTGTTACAGATGATTTAAACAGATTAATAATAACTGATAATGAACCTTTTGTTTGAGGACCAAATTGGTTATTATGAACGAATTCATCGGTCACCCCATGGGGTGACCCTACAATTTCTATTATGCAGTGTATATGATTTGGCATAATTACATACTTATGCAACTTCACATGATTGAAATGTTCAGGGATCTTTTGCAAATACAGATTCGCAATGCTTCCTATATCTGAAAGAATCATTTTTTCATTAACAATCTTCCCAAAATATGATTCCATATTCTGAGTACAGATTGTAATAAAATATATTCCTTTTCTTGAATAATCGTACTCTTTTAAACGAATGTGCTTTCTTTCACGCATAAACTGAAGCCTAACGTTTATTTTATATTAAAATATATTGAATTCAATTATACAAAAATTATCTTATTTCATGCCAAATAACAAAATTATTAAAACTATCACCGTAAGGACACCCCATGGGGTGTCCTGAATAACCAATATCCTGTAATCAAATGAATATATAAAATGATGTAACAGGAAATAAAATAAACAATAAAAAAAGGTCACGCCATGGCGTGACCCTACAATAATTTATGCAAAAAAATATGTTATCTCATCACCACCATCTTGTTGTTCATATCAAAACTGCCGCGGGCATTATGGACTGTAATCTTGCATATGTAAGTACCTCCGGGAACTAAAGAACCGCTGTTGCTGGTTCCATCCCAGACATAACTGTAACTACCGACCATTCTCTCGTTGAAATACACTTGTTTTACCACCTGACCGTTTGTATTGAATATTTTCAGGTAAACAACCGACGGGATAGCCAGGCGATAGCGTATGGTTGTGCTTTCACTGAATGGATTCGGGTAACTGGAATACAATTCAAATCCCTTAGGCACATAGTCTACTGTTTCTGTAGCAGTAACCACATGTTCGCTGAATAACTCAATGCCGTTTCCGGTACCAAGATTTCTTGTATACTGCTTATCCGTAACATTATTCCAGTGTTCGTGCGTACCCAGACTTCCTAAGATCGAGCCGTCCCCTTCCGGATCGTAATCAATTGATGCCGGCCAGTTGGCAGGATCGGCTGCCTGATGAAGAAAGTCATCTGCAGCTTTATATCTTGAATATGGTCCATGCTCGGAACCCATATTATCAAGTCCTTCATCCGGATGATCCAAATCAAACTCATGATAAAGAAAATCATAACAAACCGATTCAATAGCTACCGGATCCTGCGACAGGAACAAAGAATTCGGCCAGTCATTATTAAAAGGCGACATTCTGAACCATATCGGCGGATGTCCCCAGTTTATGGAACCCCAAAGCCCATCCACCAGGTAGAGAATGGTTTTCCCACCCAAATCTTTATGTCCCATGATATCAACAAAACAACGATAGACTCCGTAAGAAAGCTGTGGTGGTTCATCCCCTGAAGGATTTCCGGGAAATTCTTCAGGATATGGCAAAGAATAATGTACATGACTTGCTCCTCCTTTAAAGGCGCCTATGGATCCAAAATGATTCTTGCTTGAAATAGAGATCCCGGCTCTGTGGTGTTTCTTAAAGACCGGAATATTTATGAAATAGGTAGCATCCAAATAGGATTGAGGCAAATAATCAGTTACTGCTTTATCACTATATTTCACAACTGCACTGGCTGATTGAACAGGTGCAATACGACCTGTACCATAACCCCAATATATCACGTTCCCAAAATCTGAGCTTAATTTATAATAATACGAATCATACATCTGACAATTCGGATCACCTATGTGAATATCTGCTTCTGCCACTCCAACAATATTAATTAACTGATCCAGAAGCGCATGAGCTAGGTGCGGTGAAGTATTGATATTCGCATCATTGGGACCACCTCCTCCACCATTCAGGTTAAGTTTAATTACAATTTTCTCTCCGGTCTCGTATCCCACATCACCTCTGCTATGCGAATTGTTATAGTAATGAAATATGGCATCCCAGGCATCCGCATCAGAGGTAGTACCTGTAAGGTTCTGCAGACTATTGGATAACATACTGTTTACAACAGACTGATTGGTATTCTCATCGTCCTGCCATGAATTGCCTGAGCTGTATTCATAATTTTCGTTTGTGGCATCTGTATTGTGTTCCCATACAACACGCCCGGGAAAAATACCTTTTGCCTGACCCATAGGTTGATTTCCTGTTTGCGGGTCCTGGAAATCGTCAGCAGTAACATTGGCTTTTACTAGTCCGCCATTATTCACAACAGTTACAATCCCTGCTGCCAAACCGACTAACACAAACATGGTAGCCAGCACGTATCTTGCCTGCTTAAACCGTTCCCGGGCTTTTTTCATTACAAAGGTGAAAGTTCCCAGGCTCAGCAGGTATGCAACAAATGAGTAAGCCAATGGTGTTGTGGCTTTCATACAGGGATAATTGATCCTCGAAGGTTTGGGGATCACACGTATCAGGAACCAGATCAATGATCCAAGACCTATAGTAAAAAATGTGATCCTGAACCAGAATTTTTTCATAAAAAGGGCAATTTTTCGTATCATAACACTTATCTCCTTTAAATTAATTTCTTAAAATTCCTTGTCTTCCAGCACGTAAAAAACAAACAGGAATAATACAGTACGCACTTAAAAGATCAGTCTCTGAAAAAAATCACTGAACAGATTTCAGTTTGGGATTAAATATATCCTTTAATTCCCAAAATACCAATGATTTGTCTGTTAATTTGGCTCAATTCATTCTAAATTGACATTTTATACCCCACAGAGAATGCCTGATTTTACCAACCTCAAAATCCCGAATACACTGTTCATAATCTGTAAAAGCAGGATCAATATGATTCCACTGAAATGAGTTCCATTTCACTATTTTGTTTTTACAAAGGAGTTATGTGCAAACGAATGGTTTGTAAAAAATGCCGCTATTCAATGCGAGTCACTCTGCATCCGGCTTCATTGACCAGCCAGCCGTAAAATTGTACATTGGTGAAGTTGTGCGCATATTCCCTGAGAGCACTGATCTGTTCCGGATCTTCATCCATACTGGTTTCAATTATAATAATTGACGAAAGATCTTCTTTGATGGCATAAATATCGGGAATATAACCTTCAAATTCAGGAGGCGGGTGAAATCCGGGTATGTGATCGGCCATAACATACCATCCGTCTCTTTGCAGGCTCATTGCTTCACGATAAATGCCCTTGCTCTGAGCAGCCTGACCGACAATCGTGCGAGTTTCCATCAGAATTTGTTTTTGAAAGTTTAGTAAGCAGTTTTATCCCTTATACGAAATTTTTCATACGTTGTTTGAAAAAGCAGGAAGTAAAACAAGGTGCATTATAGTTGATAAGTTGAGTAGTTGAGATGTTTAGAGTTTGGAGTCGGAAGACCGAAGTCGGGAGTTGATCAGTTGAATAGAGGATGAGGTGATGAGGTGATATGTTGAAGAGTTAAGAAGGTAAGATTGTGAGATGTTTATAAGTTGTACCAAATGTTTTGATACTGACCGACAGGATTTGTAATTTTAATTGCTACCAGTTGAGTTGTAAATAAAGGCTTGATATATATTAAATTACTGATTATGAGATTGATAAATGATAGAATAAGATCTTCCGTAAGTCCAATAGCGTTTGCTCTGATTGTATGTCTTGCTTTTGGTTGTAAAAAAGAAACAGAACCTGAATACCCTACGATTACAAGAGAAGAAAGTATCCCTGAAAATGCCATAAAGCAAACTCCGGAAAGTGATGAATATCCTCCCATTCTGCATTCTGATGAATGGGAATCTCCCGTGCCTGTCGGTTTGCCAATTAATACTGCAGGTGGTGAAGATTCTCCCTTTATTCCTTCAGATCGTAACGAATTCTATTTTTTCTTTACACCGGATGTGAACATTCCTGCTGAGCAACAGGTTTCGGATAACGTTACAGGAATATATGTATCGGCATACAATAATGGAATTTTCCAAAGCCCTGAAAGGGTGTGGCTGCAGGATCCCGGAAAACTGGCGTTGGACGGGGCAGAATTTGTAGTTGGAAACAATATGCTTTTTGCAACCGCCAGAGAGGGGTATACGGGAATTCACTGGTTCAGTGCCGAATATACAAACGGCAAGTGGTCAAATTGGCAAAATGCCGATTTTGATCCTGAATTTGAAGTT
>CAZWFM010000203.1:0-4406 GCA_964633185.1 uncultured Bacteroidales bacterium
TATTGAAAGCGTCTTCCCTGGAAAGAAACAGCATTTTCCCATCAAAAGAAATCGAAGTTACAAACTGATCGCCATCAGACATTAACTGAGGTGTAATATTTTCGGGTTCAGACCATTTGCCATCCATTTTTTTTGAAAAATATACGGCATCATAAAATGGAAGCTTATGCATATAGACAAGGGTTGATCCGTCACCTGATACAACCGCTTTATAATTTTCATTTCCCTGATTGATAACCGGCCCCAGATTAACAAATTCAACCTCTACCGGTTCCTTCATAAATTCCATAGCAATGTTGGATGCTTCAATTTGTTGATTAGCATACTCATGCAGATTGGTTTCCTCTTCAGGCAATAATTCCTTATACTTACTGTAGGATTTGATTGCATCTTCAAGCCTGTTATTGACACGATAAGCATTACCCAGATACAAATAAACATCGATAGGTGCATTTTTTTCTTTAAGACTTGATTCACGATATTTGGGTGAAATGGAATTTTTTGCCTTTTCCAAGTATTCAATTGCTTTGTATTTTTGTCCTGCAATATTCAAATAACATATTCCTATTCTATAGTTAATGTTCGCATTATTTTCATACCCTCTTCTGTATACCTGCAAGTAATCATTAAGTGCATCAGCATAAAACTCCTGAGCAAGAAAGAATTCAGCATCAGAGAAATATTCCTTTAACGCAATTTCACTTTCACTGCGTTGAGCATAAGATGACAATAAAGCAGCAAGACAACAAAGAAATGTTAAGATAAGCTTATTCATCAGGATTGCTTTTTATTCAAATTTAAGTCAATAACATGAGAAAAACAGATTACAGTATCAACAATCTTAATCTGCACAAAAGCAAGCTTAAATTAATAAAAAAAATGGAATATTTTGAAGAAGCACTCCTCAGTTAATTATTCATGTTTTTGTATTAAAACCTCAGGTATTTCAATCTCCATCAAAATCATTACGTTTGAAATTTCATGTATTGGTTCTATTTCAACCCTTCTGTTATATCGTCTTCCTTCCGGACAATCTTTCCCGTCAATATTCATATTCATCGCTACCGGATTTGATTCGCCTTTAGCAACGATCTTGAGCCTGTCCTTATCAACACTACTTGAACTAAGATAATTGGCAACCATTTCAGCACGAAGTCTCGATAATCTTAAATTATAACTTTCACTGCCCAGCGCATCAGTATAGCCAATAACCTGAAAAGTCATGGAATCATATTTCTCCATCCAGCTTCTTAATTCATCAAGAAACATCCTGCTTTCTTCAGAAATTTTATAACTATCGAATCCAAAAAGAATGTGCTTCAATTGCAAAGTATCTTTTGCAAAGCTTTCCGTTACAACACTATCAACAGCCAATGCCTGAATACCTGTTATCAGTTCTTTATCAGTATCCCCTTCATTGAAAACAATTGTTCCTTCACTGGATTTTCCGCTGTTATCAACAACTGCAATTGCAAAAGTGCCGGCTGGTAATAACAATTCATAACTACCGTCGGGATTTGGATTTGTATATATTAGAGTGTCAGAGGTTTCACTGTTAATCACCAAAACTTTCTGATCTTTATAATTTGTACTGTCTGTTGTTTCAGATCTGCCTCTAAGTATAAATCGAGGTGAGTTTGCAAATACCATGCTATTGTACCGGTAAATATCATACAAGGTATTGCCGGGCTTTTCCAGGCGTGACATCAAACCAGAAACACCTTCTTCAAGCGGAAAATAAAACAAATCATCATCTGTAGTAGATACCGGTGAGCCCATATTGATCGGTTGACGCCATTCGTTTTTCCCTTTGCGCTGTGCCCGGAAAATATCATAACCTCCCATATTTAAATGGCCTTGTGAACTAAAATAAAGTATTTCGTCGTCAGCATTAATGATCGGATTCTCTTCATTAAAGGGAGTATTAACCACTGGTCCAAGGTTTAGGGCAGGACCCCAGTCATTGTTATCATCAATCTCAGACATATAAAGATCCAGGCCTCCATAACCTCCCGGTCGGTTGCTGGTAAAATACAATGTCTTACCGTCAATAGAAAAGCTGGCATGAGTTTCGTGATATTTTGTGTTTATATTCTCATTCAGCGACTCCAACCTGGACCATCCATCTTCAGTTAATCTGGTGGTATATATTTCGCCTGCTTTTAATACTTCATACAAATACAGTAACAACTGGTTGCCATCGGAAGAAGCACCGACGAGAATATGGTCTCCATCACTGCCAACCTTTGGAGTCAGGTTTTCCGGTATCCCCCATCCTGCCTGACCTCTTTGAACCCGCATGATAGCATCATAAAACTTCAACTCTTCCATGTAGTAAAGAACACTGTCATGCCTGACCAACACAGGATTATAGTTTGAGAATTCATCGTTGATCTGCTCGGGCAATTTCTCTGTTCTGGCTTCACCGGGAAATGCCGCAAGCAAAATAGCATTTTCACATCGTCTTATGTGCATATCAATAATTGCATCCATTTCCAGATCATTATCTGCCAATGTATCTCGCAACGATTCAAAAATCTTTACTGCCTTTTTAGGTTCATTATTGATACGATGTGCAATTCCGAGCATCATAATAGCTTTCAACGGTGCTTTTGTCTCTTCGATTGAATTTTGATAATCAAAAGTTATATTCTGACAGGCATCTTCCAGATAAGGAATGGATTTATCCTTTTGCCCCCGGATATTCAAATAACATATCCCTATTTTATAAGAGATATTAGAATTTCTTACATCTTTTTTTTCTAAAAGCATATAGAGTGGTAGTGCTTCAACAAACTCTTCTGCATCAAGATATTCTTCAGCATCGTCATATATATCCTTATTTGACAGCCATATTTGGCAATAGAGATGTGTCCCAAATGAAATTTGAATACATAGTATTAAGATTAAACGTAAGATATATTTCATATCATTCTACTATTTTTTTCGTTTCAGGGTTATCAGAATAATAAATATCAATATTACAACATTTACTAAAATTATGGCTGTCAGGAATTTTTTATTCTTCCAGATACTTATTCCTTTGCTTTTTTCTTTTATCCTTAACCTTTCTGACAAACTACGCTCCAATATCATTCTAATAAGCAGGTTGTTAATGTCTGATTCAGTAAAGTTATAATCCTGTGCAACAACAAGCAGATATTGTAACAATTCGAAAGGATTAGAGAAATATTTTAATGATGTATCTGCAAGTGCCTCATTGATTGATTTGATATTATAGGATTTAATCTTTTCAGAAAACTCATCGATATCAGTAATGCCTATCAGGTCCAGCAGTAAGTTGTACACTTCTTCTCTGGAATAACTCTTATATTGTGATTGTTCCATAAGATATTTCAGCAAACTCTCGTAGGTATTTATTTGACTTTCATCAAGATTTAGTAATAAAAGCTGTGATTTTAAGTTGCCACTTGCATTATTGGTCAATACTTCATTAAATATATTGAGATAATACCTTCTGTTTAAAGAAGCCCTTTCAACAGCCTTGATCAGTTCTTCGTATATAAAGTTTTCATTTTCAACTGCATCAAATAAATGATTTAATAAATCAACGGAATTATGAATGGCCAATGATTCAAATTGTATCTGAACCAGATAATTCTTTAATTCACCCGAAGAGGCTATCAATACATTCTGGAAGAAAAAATGCAGATCCTCAGTAGTTGATGCAAGCTGCAATATAGAATTTGCATCTGAATCTCCTATATTGTCAGAAAAAAGTTCCCAGATACGAACTGATCCGGAAATATCAAGATCCCCTGTATAAGATTCAGTTGTATCCTTCCTAAAACTTGACAGATACCCGTATAATGAATTTCCATCTGCATAATCATTGGACAGCAATTCAAGCAAAACATTCTGCATATCGATCTTCGATATCAGATCTTCATTTACCAGAGTTTTAATATAAATCAAAGGAATTGAAGAAGAGTCAAGAGCAGCATCCCAAATGGTATCCTGGTCAGGATATACTGCTTCCAATTCCGAATCGAACATATACTTGTCTTTTTGAGAAAAATAGATGGAAAACATCCTGTTCACATCATCTGCAGTAAATCCTTCCTTGGCGGAAACTTCAATCAGGTGACGGTAGAGTTGGGAAAAACTGTCAAAATCATTCGTTTCAATCTTTCTCAGGTATTTTTGGAGTAAACCTTCAGAGATCATATCAAATGATTTTATATATACAGATGCTTCCGGCATAATTTCTTCCAGCTCTTTTTCTCCTTCGGCTTCCAAAGGTAAGTAATAGGTAACGTTAACAAGAGTAGTGGAGACACCTCCTTCAGGATCAGTTGCCGTAAATCTTAACAGGTTCTCCCCGGGTTTTGGTTTATAGAAATATGTAAATCTTTTTCTTACAGATTCAACAGACTCTGTAAAAA
>CAZWFM010000204.1:0-4403 GCA_964633185.1 uncultured Bacteroidales bacterium
TGTTACTGAATTTACATGAAATCCACCCATCCTGACCTATCTTAAACTGACCGGCGAAAATGCAAAAATTATTTTCTTCAATCCTGCTGTCATACTTCATGCTTACGATGCCGGTAACAGCTCAAAATTATCCCGGGACACCTGCAGACAAAAAAGAATATGAGCAAGAAATGAACATGATTTCAAATGCAGGTATTGCGCAAAGAGATAACTGGAAATACTATATGCTGGATGGAAATGTTACATCAAAACAACACAAAACAGGTGAAATCAGGTATGACAAATTTGGGAGAGCCAAAGAAATATCCTCATTTGATGAAAATGGTTATATCAATTCAATTGTCGTATACAAATACGATTCCTGTAATTCTATTCTCTCTGAGACAGAATTTACGGGCAGAGGAGAATTGCTTGGGAAAATTCTGTACTCATACAACCATGAAGGTTTTCTGATTGAAAAAACTGTTTACAATTCCTTTGAATACATCGTCTCAAAAACCATATGTGAAGCCAATGTTGAACAAAATACTTTTACAAGACGAATCCTGTTTTCACCCGATAGTGTAAAACAGAAAATTATAAGTTGCTATACTGACCTTACAAGTGGCTATATCATTGAAGAACAGAATTATAAAGGTGCTGACATACTGGAATATAGAAAAGTGATCCACAGAGATGATCAGCATAGAATCGCATCAGAAATATTCCTGAATGATCATGGCAGGCAAATGTATTTCCTGAAATACGCATACAACCAGGATGGAAATCTTACGACAATAGAAAGATTCTATCCTTCGGGTGTAAAAATAAAGTACTATGATTTTAAATATAGTGCTTCAGGAATTTTAAGCGGAGAAATTAAATACAACGAAAACGGAGAAATAATACATTTTTACAAATACACTTACAAATAAACCATTCATGATAACTGAACAAATAGTATATTTTTCAGGACTGGGAGCAAGCCTGGGCTTCGTGCATACTTTTCTCGGGCCGGATCATTATATCCCATTTGTTTTTATGGCCCGTGCCAGAAACTGGAGCCAGGGAAAGACTGTTTTCATAACCATACTTTGCGGTCTGGGACACGTATTAAGCTCAGTTGCTCTGGGTTTTGCAGGTATTGCTCTTGGTATTGGGGTCACCAGACTAACAAATATTGAATCCGTAAGAGGAAATTGGGCGGCATGGGCATTTACATTTTTTGGTTTGATTTATATGGTTTGGGGATTGTATCAGGCCTATAAAAACAAACCGCATAAACACCTTCACATTCATGATGGAGGAATAGTACATAAGCATCAGCATACTCATCAGAATGAGAAAGTTCATATAAGTGAACACATTCATAAACACAGGGATAATACCAGAAATATAACCCCCTGGGTTCTGTTTGTAATTTTTGTTCTTGGTCCCTGCGAACCATTGATACCTGTTATTATTTATCCTGCTATTGAAGACCGTGGAAGTATTTCGGAAGCAGTTGTTGTATCCATTGTATTTTCTGTTGTAACGATTGCAACCATGGTAGCTATGGTATTGATTTTGCAAAAAGGCATTGGTCTTGTCAGTTTAAACAAGCTCGAAAGATTTACTCATGCCATAGCAGGAGCAATGCTTTTGCTAAGTGGAATAGGAATCTTATTTTTGGGTTTATAAAAAAGCATCAGAATGAAGAAACTATAAATTCTTCATCGCTATGGATAAATCAAGACAACAAATGTCACTAACATTAGTTACTAGTATATCCAATAGAATTGTAAAAACTCCAATTAAAGAATTATACTTATGAAAAAACTTGGAATTCTATTCTTAGCTCTTGCTTTGGTCCTGGCTTCTTCCTGCAAAAAGAGAACAAGCCAGACTGAAATAGTCGTTCCGGAGAAAGAAGGACTCGTTACCTATAGATACAAAGTCGTTGGATTAGAAGACAGTACAATTTCAGATTCAATCTGGCGAATGATCTTCCAACTGGAGGGTATTGAAAAGATGATCCTATCGCAGGATGATTCAACAGCCGTATTCACTGTAGAACCTGAACTTGTAAACAATGAATTGTTGATGGAAGAAATAGAGAGCAGGGGAGGTAAACTTATTCAATAGACTCCCTTTTTAATATTGTAGGTATCACTGCTTCTGAGATGCCTGTTTTCTGCGCTGTTGCTTTGAGAGAGCCTGTTTCCTGAAATATACGATGAACAAAAGTATTCATGCTTTCACCTATCTCAATAAGATGATGGTCGGGATCAAAAAAACGAAACGTTTTCTGACCCCATGGTTCCGTCTTTAAGTGATGTAAGAATTCTATGTTTTGTGACATAAATCTATGAACAGCTCCTTCAATATCTTCAGTTTCAAAATACAATTCAAAGGTGTTTCCATCAACAGAACTACCTTTTACTTCATCGATCTCTGAATCGGTACTTATTTCCCACAGAGATACCCTGCTCCTGAAAATGACATTTTTCCCAAAATCATACTCTATTTCCTGTTCCAGTATATTCATGTAAAAGCTCTTCGAAAGTTCAATATTTTTTACAAAAAGAACAGGGGCATAAAAAGTCAGAGGCATTTGATTATTTGTTAGTCTTGCTTTTTACAAAGTATGCTACCTTTTCAATGGATGTGATCATATCATATTCTTCGAGATAGATATGTTCGGGAACACTCAAATTCACAGTGGTAAAATTCAATATGCCTTTTATACCTGCCTGCACAAGTGCCTTAGCCATATCCCTGACAGAATATACAGGTACCGTAAGAATCGCAATGGTAATGTTTTTACCGGTAACAATTTCACGGAGTCTGTCAATGGAATAACACTCCACACCCTGTATTTCACTTCCTATTTTTTTTGGGTCCAGGTCAAAGGTAGCAGCGAGGTTCAACAGAGGACGTTTCCCGATGAAATACATAGAGACAGCTTTTCCTAAATTTCCAAGTCCGATTACTGCCACATTTATTTTCTCACCGGGATCGATAATTTCACTGATTACCCTGATCAGCTCCTGAATGTTATAACCTTTCCTGTTGGAGGTTGAATATCCCATAAACATAATATCGCGTCGAACCTGTACTGCTGTTATATTATGCATGTCGGCCAGCTCATGCGAAAAGACATGAGTCCTGCCTTCGTCCAGACAATTGTATAGTGTCCGTCTGTATTCACTTAGCCTCTCGATAGTTTTTTCGGGAAGCATAATTGTTTTTCTTAATATAGGGCGCTTCATAACGAAGTAAAAATAAAAAAAATGATTTCATTATTCCGATTATTATTCCCAACCGGTTGAATATTTCAGATAAATAGTTAACTGAGTATGCTGCTATCACAACAAAAATATATATATTAATTGTCCTGTAACAAATCTTACCATGCTTAAGAAGAGAAAAATAATATTGTGTCTTGGAAGTTCATGTTTTGCCAGAGGCAATCAGGAGATCATTCCATTGATAAAAAAATATATTTCCCGCAAGTGTCTGGAAGACTAAGTTATGTTTATTGGTGATCATTGTATGGGCAATTGTAGTCAAGGACCGAATCTTTACATTGGAGACAGGCTGTTTGAAAAAATCGACAAAGATAGTATTGAAAAAATACTGGATGAAGGACTCAAAGATCTACATTAGTATACATTTACTCAGACAACAGACTATGTGAATTCATTCATTTTGAATTATTTTTAAACCTTTCTAAAAACAAAAGCCTTTGGATCCATTAGTAAATATTAAAGACGAAAGATGTACCAATTGTTTTACTTGCGTAAAAATATGCCCGGTCAAGGCTATTCGTGCCATTTCTGATACTTGAAAGTGACGAAATCTGGTTTTTGGTCGGTACAACAATTAATCCGGCTCACCAGGATCCCCGTTCGGGTATGGATCTGGAAATACGCAGAACAGTGGTAAAACGTATCGCCCTTTTGCTGGAAGAAAAATTTCTTAAAAAGATTAAGATCAATTATATATAATTTTATGCCCTGACAGGGTATGAACAAACAATCATTCATGATGGAAAGCATTGAAACAGGAATACATATTGGAAACAAATCCATTGAATTCATAGATACTGTTATTGAAAAAATAGAAAAGTATCAGAAAATAAAACAGGATATCACGGCATACCTGCGCCTGCTATACCTTGAAATCGACAACAATCTAGAAGTATTTAAAACAATAAATTTTGAAAGTTTTGTAAATACTAAGGTGAATGATGATAAAGTAAAGACAATTCTTAAACTGCTCCAAACCGATATGGCCGAAAGCATATTCTATAAATCAAAGGATAGTTCCAATACCCAGTTGTATGACAAACTTAAAAAGAAAGGGAAAGTAGATAACAAGGCACAGGAACTTGTAAGAACAACCCCAAAAGGAACAGAAGTTAAAGCCAACAAAAGTTTCCT
>CAZWFM010000205.1:0-4402 GCA_964633185.1 uncultured Bacteroidales bacterium
AGTTACATCATTCACACATTGTCAATAAAATACAGTATGCGGTGATTGTTAAAGCCTGGTAAAGAATCAGTTCAGTTTGTTGAACTGTTCATAGAGGAATTAGAATGTTTGTTGCTATTTTGAGTTTTTCAACTCATTCAGGAGTTCTCTTAAATTAACAGTAGCATAGGTAGAAGCATAATCGGACATGCTATAGGGTATGATCAGATTCTTGTTATGAATAATGGACCCGCAGGAATATACTGCATTGGGTACATAACCTTCCCTTTCTTCGTTATTTGGCATTAGCAGGGGTGATTTTAATCTCCCTAATTCTTTCTCAGGATTTTGAAGATCAAATAGAGATGCTCCTAAAACATATTCCCGCATAGGGCCTACTCCATGAGTTATCACCAACCATCCCTCCTCGGTTTCTATAGGTGAACCGCAATTGCCTATTTGAACGAATTCCCATGGAAATCTGGGCTCCTGTAATAATTTAGCCTCGCGCCATACAGAAATATTATCAGAAAAGGCAAGGTAATTGTTAAAGCCGTCTAACCGGCAAAGCATCGCATATTTTCCGTTCACTTTCCGGGGAAACATGGCCATACCTTTATTCTGAACGATCTCACCATGCAAAGGCATTACTCTGAAGTGATAAAAATCGCTGGTGTCAAGCAGCTTGGGCAATATTGCAATGCCATCATAAGCCGTGTAAGTGGCATAATATATTGTTTTATTATCATCTTTAAATTTTACGAAACGGGCATCTTCAATCCCATTTTTTTCATTTATTGATACAGGAAAAATAACCCTTTCAGAAATATTAGTATCCAGGGAAAATTCAAGTTCGTAATGTGATGAAGCCAGCCACATGATCTGATTATAGAGTATCTCTTTATCAGAAGCGAGGTGAAACGTCTTTCTTGCTTCTTCAATGCATTTCCGGAGTTCACCATAGGTAAATTTATCCTTTAGTTTATCCAGTATTATACCGGAGGGAACAATCGTATGAAAATCCTGCATTTCATCCAGCTTGCTCCTAAATGATTCTTTATTGTAAACATGTCTCTGAATATGTTCAGCTTCTTCCTGCATCTTGCCCACAGGTTCCATTGCAAGGTTGTTATTTTTATCAATTACTCCCGTGCGAAAAACTATCGACGAAATGTGCCCTTCTCCTGTAGCCCTGAAACTTAATATTACTCTTTTTTCATCCGGGTTTATTTCAGACTGATCAGGATGTTCAACAATGGAAGGATTAAAAAAAGCAGCTGATTCAATCGAATATTCCTGTGTAAAATAGGAACCAATAAGTATTTTACTGGAAATATCAAGTGATTGAGGATCAATGTTTAACTGTGCAAACAAGTGTACGATCTTATTAAAATGCTTTTCAAATATTTTTGAAATATTTCTATGCCGTATGGAATAATCCCTTAAGACCTGGTTTAATACTAATGATGCCTCATCTTCAGACATATTCAATACAAAACGTATTGTATTTATTATCCTTTCGTCATCAATATAAAGAAAACGTGCAATTACCCTGCTGGCATCCGGGAGAAATTTTATGTTTTTTCTGTTTAAAGTAACTTGCATTAATTCTTGTTTTTTAGTTGCTATAAAGGTAATCGCTAAAGTTTAATAAGTTGAGTTGTTTTATTTTATTTAATTTGTCGATGATTTTTTTATAGAAGATAAGTCGGCAGGCCGGTTGATTATGTGTGATGTTATAACAATACGCATTTTTATTTATTCATTGTTTTCCGGATCTTTTCAAGTCTGATCTGTGCACCTGGATCAAGTTCAAAATGTTGTTTCAGTTTTTCACAGGCATAATCACTACAATATGCACAGCTTTCAATACTTTTCTGACTGGCACATTTCCTGATCTCACAATTTAAACATCCTGAAAACAATCTTCCGGTGCCAGTGGTGCATCCATCACAATCGTTTACATCCCCGGGTTGCAGATGCATCCCGTAAAGTTTGGAACATTGCTCGGCTATTGATTCTCTCATTGTTTTTTGCCGGGATTTGTCCTGTTCCAAAGTAGCCAGATGAATCGGGCAATTATCACACCTTAAGCCGCAATATGCAATCATAGTTCCCATTTAAAACAGAATTGCTGGTTTATTGTTTTATACATTCTTATCACTCGAAATTTGTACAAAGCTCACTGTATTTTTCATCCTTATGTGTCACTTTAATTGCCTAGTTGGTTTTTTACATACACCATAATGGTCTGGTAGAATGATGGTAAGCATTGTATTGAATTTGATCGGCAAGATACAAAAAAGCGGCTTACCTGCCGACCAGGCAGATCCATTTCATTTCAGATGGAATAATGCTATTCATGAGTTGTACAACAGTGACGTATGTCATATCCAATTGATCCGATTTTGAATGATTGTTGTTTTGAATGTGTTGATACATTGTGTTTACAGAATGCAAATATTGAAATAATTTAAAAGTTTTAACTGTTAAAATAATTAATTCTATGAGAAAAACGATTTTTTTATTGGTGTTTCTGCTGCTTCTTGCATGCAATAAGGATAATGGCACTGGCAATGGCACCAATAGTTTTACCTACCAGGGCACTACTTATGAGTTGAATGAAGGTCTTATCTGGCTCACAAATCTGTGGTTTAAAATTGAGTTGTATTCACCGGGAGTAGAAATGACGGCAGGTATACCGGGTGTTGAACCGGAATACAGCGGGGCAGTTCACTTTATCTATTTCGGATACATGCTCCCTGAAACATCCGGGGAAATATCCGAAGGAGAATATACATACTCTGTAAGTGGTATTGAGCCATATACTTTTACGGCCGGTGTAATTGCTTTGGATCTTGATCTTACCGATTACAGTGGAACGATCAGAGATATAACCAGCGGAACAGTAAATGTTCAGAAGGATGGGGAGAACTGGGTCATAGATTTCGATGTTATACTCAATGACGGGGAGACATTTACAGGCAACTATACCGGTGATATTTATATATGGGACGATACCATTGAAGATTGGATATAGGGATTCTCGCACAAATACTATTGATTTTAAGAACAGCAAATACAAAAATCCTGCAATTGCGATCATGCTGGAATGCAATGTGTTAATGCTCATTCCTTCAACAATTGTTTTTTTTCTTAAATTGCTGTCATGAAACGACTTATAATTCTTATGCTGAGCATATGGACAGGGATGTCTCTGGCCGGTCAGCAAACCCTTGATATCTTTACTATTTCAGGTCGTTACGGATTTCCTCAATCTTATGACTCTGTTCTAACCAAAAAGGCCACAGAAGTTGGTTCAATGGTAAACCTTGTTGCTCCGATTAAATTCTCTGAACATACAATCTGGTATAACAGCCTGAATTATTTTTATTTCTATGTATCCAACGGTGAAACTCTTGCTCCTGAGATTGCCAATCCAATTGGTATTTATGGATTTCTTTTCCGTACGGGACTATATCAAAAGTTTTCCAAAGGACGTGGGATCCAACTTTTCTTTGCTCCCAGGTTAATGACCGACTTCAACAGTATTGATGGAAAACATTTTCAGTTTGGCGGAATGGCCATGTTCGAAAAAAAATTCCGCGACAACCTCACCATGAGCTTTGGAGCCATGTACAACCAGGAGTTTTTCGGTTCCTACCTGGTTCCTTTGATCAACCTGAACTGGCAATTGTCAAACCGGTGGTCAATTGCCGGATTATTACCTGTATATGCAAAAATCAATTACAAAGTAAATGATTGGTTTACAGCGGGAATAAGTCATTTCGGTCTGGTCACTACCTATTGCCTTGGAGATTCTGATTACAAAGGAGATTATATCGAACGCAAAAGCATTGACCTCTCATTGTTCGGAAGGTTTCGCATAGCCGGTAACATTTATATTGAAGGCAGAGCAGGTCATTCATTGGGAAGAAGCTATGCACAATATGAGGCTGATCAGAAAGTGGATTTCAGTCTGCCTCTTGTTGGGTTTGGAGATGACAGGGAGCAGAAGAATATTGTTTTCAAAGATGGGGTGATCATAGATCTTCGCCTGGTTTATAATATTCCAATACCTGAGGATGAATAATGCTTCAATACAATTGAATCGAATATGAATCCGTTTTGTTTTACACATTAACACAAAACTTCTTATTAAAATGCCATCGAAAGTTGAACTGATAGAGAGTCTGATCAAATCACCCAAAGAATTTTCAGACGACGAATTTAATACACTATTTAAGCAAAAAGATATTTCGTTTAAAGACCTGCGTCCAATGCTGCTGAGAATATTTGACATGAATGAAGGAACGATTAAAAATGCTTCGGAAGCGGATATAGGTATGCTGGGGAGACTCAATAAACGAAGCAGAAAACACCGGGAGAAATTGTTCTGGAAAAAGATCAGGAAAGGCGATTA
>CAZWFM010000206.1:0-1748 GCA_964633185.1 uncultured Bacteroidales bacterium
CTCCTTCAAGTTCGAAGGTTACCAATGCTCCTCCGTAACGCATTTGTTTTTTTGCTAATGTAAGCTGTGGATACGATGAAAGAAAGGGATACTTAACTGTTTTAATATCTTTTGATTTTTCCAGGAAAGTTGCTAATTCAGAAGCATTACTACAGTGTTTTTCCATTCTCACGGCAAGTGTTTCAAGGCTTTTTGAAAGGATCCAGGCGTTGAAAGGCGATAAAGAGGGTCCGGTTTGCCTGGCCATAAAACGAATCTCTTTTATAATGCCTTTGGGACCTAATACTGCTCCACCCAGGGTGCGGCCCTGACCATCGATAAACTTCGTTGCGGAATGGCAGATCAGGTGTGCACCGAGATCGGCCGGATTTTGTAAATAAGGTGTTGCAAAACTATTGTCTGCAACAAACAGGCAATTATTTTTTTTCGCTAATTTACCAACAAATTCAAGATCGCACAGATCCAGACCCGGATTTGAAGGAGTTTCAGCAAAAAACAATCTTGTTTGAGGCATAAGGGCTTCTTCCCATTCCGAATTCTTATCTATATCAACATAAGTATGAGTTATACCCCAGCGAGGCAGTATGCTTGTTAAAATTTGGTGAGTGGAACCAAAGACACTCCTTGAGGCAACGATATGATCACCTGTCTTTAAATGCGAAGTAAGTGCAAGAAAAATAGCGGCCATCCCTGTGGCAGTCGATTCTCCGTCTTCGGTATTTTCCATCAGACAAAGTTTTTTAATGAACTCATCATTGTTGGGATTGGAATACCTCGAATAAATATTGCCTTCCTTTTCATCTGCAAATACTGATCGGGCTTCTTCAGCGTTCTCAAAAACAAAGCTTGAAGTAGCAAATATAGGAACACTGTGTTCTTTCTGTGATGAACGTTTTACCTGGGTTCTTACAGAAATGGTTTCAAACCTTTTTCTCTTTTTCATTTTATGCAGAGATTATTATATAGCTATGCGTAATATTGGATGTTTTCCTGCTGAATCGCTAGTATTGACAGTTATATTTCTGACAACCATGTGATAGGTGTAGTATGGTCTTTTTATTTGGTTTTTCATCCTGTTCCAAATATTTCCGCTTATTATCGAGTGAGTTATTTAGTACATTTGATCAGCAAATTTAGAATTATACTTTAGAATAAACAGATTTTATGTTTTCAAAAGACGAGTTGCCTTTCCTTGCAATACTCAGAGGAATTAAACAGGAAGATCTTAAACCCCTTGTTGATGTGCTTATTGCGGCAAACATTCGTTTTCTTGAAATTACAATGAATACGCCCAATGCAATAATCCTTATAAGGCAAATCAAACAACTTGTTAATAATAAATTGGAGGTAGGCGCAGGAACAGTTTTAAACAAAGATGATCTTCATAATGCTTTGTCTGCAGGTGCCGGATTTATTGTAACTCCCTCGGTGATCGGCGATGTGATCAATGCATGTGTATCAGAGAATATTCCTGTTATTCCGGGAGCTCTCACGCCAACCGAGATCCATAAGGCATGGTATATGGGTGCGACAATGATAAAGGTCTTTCCCGCATCGGTTTTTGGCCCCGGGTATATAAAAGCAATAAAGGGCCCGTTTGATAAGATCAAAATTATGGCTGTGGGTGGTGTTAATGAAAACAATGCAGCAGATTTTTTTCGGAACGGAACAGACGCAATAGGTTTTGGAGCAGGTATAATAAGGCCGGACTGGCTTTCAGATCATCGATATGATCTGATTGAAAGGGC
>CAZWFM010000206.1:1758-4377 GCA_964633185.1 uncultured Bacteroidales bacterium
AAGCTGATTAAGAGATACAAATGAAAGAACCGGTGAGATTATTCCTGAAAGTTACCCGTATGGAATGATGTATTTAACCTGTAAGTGATGATATAAATTACCTTTTTTTACGATCACTCTCATTAATTCTTTACGTATCAAGGATTAGAAGGAGTTTACAAAATGAGAGTACTTGTTTCTATATTCCGATTCATTGTGGGTTTATTTATACCCTTTTCCTTTCTTCATGGGCAGCAGGCTTTTTACGATCATCACACAAAAAATCTCCTTGATAGTCTTGGCAACAGAATAATTGTCCTGGGAAAAGAAATTCCTCGTTTGGCTGAAAATAGGGCGACAAACTACTTTTTTGCGAAAAGGGACCTCGATTTTACAATATTCCTGAAGCACTATCACGAGTATATTTTTGATGAAGAATTGGACAAGGCACAGGATCTTGTCGAATCCAGGCAAAAAAGTGTTCAGAAACGCGGAGACAAAACTGCTGAGGATTTTTACAGAGATTATAAAAGAAGAATAAATAATGAAATATCCGAACAACAAAGACGCTACCAGGCTTTGTTTGCGAAGGAAAAAACATTCAAAAAAGAGTTTTATCGTTTTGTGAATGAGGGAGATGAATATTCACTGAAGAGAGCTCAACGAATGACGGACCTGGCACTGAAGTATGCCCTTGAAAAAAAGCTAAGTTCGGTTTATGGATATTTGTTTAACTATAAAAGTTATATCAACTCACTTTTATATGATTATTATTCAGAATATGATCTGGCCAGACTCACAAAAAGTGAAGCTGAATTCGAAAGATCCTTTCTTCCTCTCGTTGAATCGGATAGTCTGGATTTGATTCAGGAGGCGGGAAAACTGGTTGATCACTGCTACAACTATTCATTAAATACTTCCTCCAGTCTTGATACAATGTATTTTGCACAACAAAAAAGACTGGTGGCATACTATATTTCAGATTATTATGACAGGGAAGGTAGTTCTGAAGTATTGGCCGGGATGAAACAAACTTCATTCATTGCACGACTGGACACTCTTATACAGGAAGGAATATATCAGTGGGAGGATCAAATTATTGTAATAGGACATTTCAAACCTGAAGCCATCAATAAAAATGTCAGAAAGGGAGAAGCGATATTAAATGCTGACCAGAGGTTAATTCAATACATGCGCCTGAATCGTCTTATTAAGTTTGATAAAGAGCTGAAAATGGGACAAACTTACCTGATTCCATATGTTAATAATGAACAGCTAACTGAATTTATGTACAATCCATCTAAAAAAAGTTATCAATACATTGTATGTTATACCAAAATAGACAGTGATTATTTTACCCGAAAGCTTGGCCAGTATTTGCCTCCGCTGCAATTTGGAAAGAGCCCGGGATCATTGTGATTTTAAGTGAAAAAAGATCATTAACTTTAAATTCAATTGACAGTCATTGGATTTATTTGTTATGTCTTATAATTATTCTTATTCTCGTCCTTCATTGACAGTAGATGCAATTCTATTTACTCATTCAGGCAATCAGTTGAAAGTACTTTTTATTCAGAGGGGAATAGATCCTTTTAAAAATCATTGGGCATTTCCAGGTGGATTTGTGAACGAAAATGAAACTGCTGAAGAAGCAATTCTCAGGGAAGTAAAAGAAGAAGTATCACTTACTGTCAGTAATTTGAAGCAGTTGTATACTGCTTCTGCTCCCGGACGAGATCCAAGGGGGTGGACAGTATCCGTATTTTTTATTGGATTTGTTGAGTGGGATAACAGCAGCGTAATTGCCGGGGACGATGCTTCAAATGCAGAATGGTTTCCTCTGAATTCTATCCCTCGTCTTGCATTCGATCATAAGGACCAGCTATTTCTTGCGAAAAAATATTTGAAGCAAACTGTCAGACAATCAGTAATTGATAAAAGTCTTTTCCCTTCGGTATTTCTCCTGGAACAATTGCATTCCATATATTTTGAGATTACCGGATCGAGTGAGGAAACAGATGTATTGATTCGCAGGTTGATCACTATGTCAATTGTAATTCCGGATGCTTATCAGGATTTGTACAGGTTTAATGAATCCTATTATGATAGAATTATAAACACCGGTTTTCATCAGATCCCGGGTTGAAAATATGTGTGTTTAATCAATTTATAATGATTATGGATATTTCTTAGCATATCCGAAAATCATGTCGGGAATATCCGGAAAATATCAACAACTTTTAAATCATAATTGTACACCTGAAGAAAAATGTGTATTTTTTGGTAAAATTTTGTAATGGAAAAAAAGTTATATGATTCAGATACAGTTACCTTATCGTATTTCCAGAACGAGTGGTTAATTCATATAACATGGAAAAAAAATGCTGATACTTCGGAATACAGGAATATTTTTAACGCGATCATCGAATTTTCATCAAAAAAGCAGGTAAAATATGTTTTGTCTGATATGAGGGAAGAAGGACTGGTGAAGCCGGAAGATTTGCAATGGATGGAAATAGAAGTACTGAAAAAGGCAGTTGAGCATGGAGTTCTTAAAATCGCTCTTGTAGCAGAAGATACCATATTTTCGAATATATATGCCGAGACCATAAAACGTAAGCTTAGAGAATCTCCAATAGA
>CAZWFM010000207.1:0-4358 GCA_964633185.1 uncultured Bacteroidales bacterium
AAAGCATAATTACAATTGATAACACATTAAATTTCATGATCTTATAAGAATTAATAGTTTACACCAAAAATAGACTTAAAGATCAGTTTGAGCGTTACTGGTGAATTAAGCTTATATTAACTTAATGTTAAGTCGGAAGTTAATATCACGATATTCCTGAAAAGGTACCAAAACTGAAAAATAGTTGCCAGATAATGGGATTATCAATAGATCATAAGCAAATCACAGGAATAAGACAACACGGGAAACGGAAATCAATATTTAGTAAAGGTTAGGTAAATATTAACTTATAGTTAAACTAACATTTTGGCTGTATTAGGAATGATAATTCTTTTTATTTTCGAGCGCATAATACATCTATCAAGTGTTCTTAACTCACTGATAAATTGATGGTAATAATGATTTATTACAATATAAAGAGAATCTTAATTAAACATTTAATCATTAAAAAACTACATGTTAAACAATTTTAACACAAAGGCGGATGAATAAAATTCCGATACAGTTCATTAAAAGCACTGTTGCCGGAACATGTTGGTTCCCTGCCTGTTCGGCAGACAGGCATCCGACCTTTGAAAATAAATTTTATACGGATGAAAAAGAATTTTAATACCTGGAGCACAAAAAAGCTTTTTATTGGCATTTTAACTATTCTGTCTTTAAGCTTTGAACTTTTTGCACAAGAAGAAACTGCAACTGAAAATGAATTTAAACCCAATGGACAGGCATTCGGAAAGGTCTTCTGGAATTACAATTACAACGTTACAGAAGATGCAGAGCAAAGAAACTCTTTTGCACTGCAGAGAGCTTACCTGGGTTATCAATACAATTTTAGTGAAAACATATCTACTAAAATTACACTTGATGGCAGCGGATCATCTGAGGCCAGTGATTTTACAGTATTTCTTAAGATTGCTCAACTCGACTGGAAAGTAGTGGAACCTGTAAAACTTTCATTCGGACTTATAGGTCTGAAACAATTCGATACACAGGAAAAATTATGGGTTTATCGTTACATATTCAAATCGCTGCAGGATGAATTTAAATTTGGCCCAAGTGCCGATTTGGGTGCGAATGCAGAAGTCTCGATAATCCAAAATTTAACTGCCAACTTTTTTATCCTGAATGGAGAAGGGTATAAACATATTCAGGATGATATGGGAAGGCTTAAGGCAGGAGGCAATATACTATTCACTCCTGTGAAAGGACTGACATTTAAAGGGTATTATGATATTTATGGTGGTAATATTGAAGTGAACGATAGCGTTACGAGAGATACATGTTCCATACATACCCTGGCTTTTTTTGCAGGATACAAGGCAGCCAAATTCCGAATTGGTGCGGAGTACAATATTATGTTGAATGGCACAAAATATGCAAAGCAGGCAGCCGATCATGACATTACCGGGATAGCCTTATATGGAACCTGCATTATCAATAAGAAATTTGAAGTTTTTGGACAATGGATGCTTTACAAAAGCAATAAATTAGAGGGTTCTGATGAAACATGGAATTATGATGAAGATGGAAACCTGTTTCTTGCAGGCATTCAATATGCTCCGGTAAAAGGTGTCAAAGTTGCTGCCAATTACAGGGCTTTTCTATATGATAATCCTGATATGAATACAGACTCTTACTTTTTCCTGAATTTTGAATTTGCCTTTTAGTAGTTGATTGGGAGATTATCTCATACAAAATCGGTAATCAGAAATTTGTGACTTGCCTCGCCGGCGGGCAAAGCCAGCAGCAAGCAACCGACTTCGGTCTTCCGACTCCCGACTTTCAACTCAAAACTCTAAACTCTAAACTCTAAACTCTAAACTCTAAACTCTAAACTCTAAACTTTAAACTCTAAACTTTAAACTTTAAACTTTAAACTTCTCACTTATAAATTCTACTCTGCAAACTTATACCCAACTCCTTTTATGGTTTTAATGTATTCGTCGCCTATTTTCTCCCTGAGTTTCCTGATGTGCACATCAATTGTCCTGTCACCGACAATCACATTGTCTTCCCATACCGACTGAAAAATCTCATCGCGTGTATATACTTTTCCAGGTTTTGATGACAGAAGCAAAAGCAATTCGAATTCTTTTTTTGGCAGGATCAATTCCTCATCATCCTTAAAAACAAGATACTTCTCCCTGTCTATAAGAAGGCCTCCCTTTTTCAATACATTTGCCTGTTTGCCAAAATCCTTACTGCCACGGTCTGTTCTTTTTAACAATGCACGAATACGACTGGTCAGTACCTTAGGTTTAATAGGCTTCTGAATGTAATCATCGCCACCTGCTTCAAATCCTGCAATCTGAGAATAGTCTTCGCCTCTGGCAGTCAAAAACGCAATAATGGAATTGTCAAGGCTGGAAATGTCCCTTAATCTTTCGCATGTTTCAATACCATCCATTTCAGGCATCATAACATCCAGTAAAATAAGATGAGGAATGACCTTCTGGGCTGAGTCAATGGCTGTTTTGCCATTTCTTGCAGTAAACACTGTGTAACCTTCCCGTTTCAGGTTATAACTTAAAAATTCGAGAATATCCGATTCATCATCCACGATTAAAATCTTATAGGCTTCTTTATCCATCGGCCTTTTCCATTATGAATTGCATTATTAAAGTAGTATTTACAGAATAAGTAAGTTCCTTTCAAAAGTACTATTTAGGAAAAAGTTATCAAAAAAAAAATAACTAATTCGATTCCATTTAACTAATAATATTGTAAGGTAAAACTCATAAAAGAGTTTTATCTTTTCAAGATAATTTTAAAAACTGCGTTTTATCATTCTTTTTTTGTATAAAAATTCAAAACTTGCGTATTTTAATACATATTGTTAATTACTTAATACATACTAATGATGACCAGTCAGGATTTTATTCAGAAAGAAGACAAGTTTGGTGCGCATAATTATCATCCGCTGCCAGTTGTACTCTCAAAAGGAGAAGGAATTTATGTATGGGACGTTGAAGGCAAAAAATATTTTGATTTTCTTTCCGCCTATTCAGCTGTTAACCAGGGACATTGCCACCCAAAAATCATAAAAGCCTTAACAGATCAGGCAAATACTCTTGCACTTACCTCGAGAGCATTTTATAACGATTGCCTGGGTGAATACGAAGAATACATAACCAGGTATTTTGGCTATGATAAAGTATTACCAATGAATACCGGTGCCGAAGGTGATGAAACAGCTCTTAAACTTTGCCGCAAATGGGCATACGAGAAAAAGGGAATCCCCGAAAATCAGGCAAAAATCATCGTATGCGAAGGTAATTTTCATGGCAGAACAATAACCATTATTTCTATGTCAACAGATCCTGATTCGTACAAGGGGTACGGACCTTATACTCCCGGTTTTGTTATTGTTCCCTACAACGATATTGATGCTTTAAAAAAAGAGCTGGAAGATCCGAATGTAGCTGGTTTCCTGGTAGAGCCTATCCAGGGTGAAGCAGGTGTTTATGTACCTGATGATGGTTTTTTGAGCAATGCTTATCAATTGTGCAAAGAAAAAAATGTATTGTTCATTGCTGATGAAGTGCAGACAGGTCTTGCCAGAACAGGCAAAATGCTGGCTTGTGATCATGAGAATGTAAGACCGGATATTTTGATTTTGGGGAAAGCATTGTCCGGTGGCATGTACCCCGTTTCTGCTGTGCTGGCAGATGATGATATCATGCTTTGTATCAAACCGGGTGAACACGGCTCGACATATGGTGGAAATCCTATAGCTGCCAAAGTGGGAATTGCTGCACTTGAAGTGCTTAAAGAAGAGAAACTGGCTGAAAACTCAGAAAAACTTGGGAGAATTTTCAGAAAGGAAATGCAAAAACTCGTAGATCAATATGAAATGATTGAACTCGTAAGAGGAAAAGGTTTGTTGAATGCTATTGTTATCCGTCCAAAAGATGGAAAAACTGCACTGGATGCATGTGTCGCAATGAAAGAAAACGGATTGATCGCCAAGCCAACACATGAATATATCATTCGCTTTGCACCTCCTCTGGTCATTCAAGAGGCTGAATTATTCGAAGCCATTGAGATTATTAAGGAAACAATGAAACGAATATAATTTTTATTAATCATAAAATCATTGAGGATCATGATTAAAAAAAATCATATGACAACGAAGCGGTTCCATTCGCTCTCAAATTTTTTATTAATTTATTCTCAAATGATTATAAAATTTTAAACGAATGAAACAATTTGCATAGAAATACAGTAAAATTCCATGAAAAGGATTGCCCGTTTTCAGCAATCCTTTTTTTGTAAATGTGGATAAGATTATTCCATCAGATATTAATTTTTATTATTTTTAATAAGTATCTAATGAGTAGCTATGAGCTATAAAGTCC
>CAZWFM010000208.1:0-4356 GCA_964633185.1 uncultured Bacteroidales bacterium
ATGAAAGCCTGGAAGTGAAATTCAATTGGTTAAAAAGATCTGTACGAAATTCCGAAAACATTGTAAAAAAATATTATTCTGAGCAATAACTCAATTATTCGGTTTTTCTTCTCTTTAACAAATATATCTACACAAATGGTATCTATTTTTTTTTATATATTTGACTATATTATTGACGAATATCTGTATACCTTTGATGAAAATTATTGACCATGAATTGTATAATCATAGATGATGATCAGATGTCACGCAGAGTAATTGAAGAGTTTGTAGAACGAACTGATCAGTTGCACCTGTTAAGTTCATACGAAAATGCGGTTGACGCAATAAATGCTTTCAGTATGGGTGAAGATATAGATTTGATATTTCTGGACATTGAAATGCCTGAAATGAGTGGTATCGATTTTCTTGAAACGCTTCAAAATCCTCCCCAGATCATTATAGTCTCTTCTAAAGAAAAATACGCTCTGGATGCCTTCAACTATGATGTCACTGATTATCTTCTGAAGCCGGTGAACTATAGCAGATTCTTTAAAGCAGTAAACAAAGCAGGCGAACGATTCAAAAACAAAGTTGATCCAAGGGAAGATGAAATCTTCATCAAGAAAAACTCAGCTCTGGTGCGATTAAAATACAAAGATATCCTATGGGTTGAAGCGCTGGAAAACTATGTGATCTTTAACACTTTTGAAGATAAATATACCATTCACTTTACAATGAAAGCTATTGAGCAAAAGCTTCCTTCAGGTATTTTTACACGTGTGCATCGTTCATATATTGTTAATATCAGCTCAATAAATTTTATAGAAGATAATGCCATTGTTATCAAAACAAAAGATGGCGGGAAAACTATTCCTATTGGCAAATCATACAAAGACAAATTGATGGGAGACATCAACCTGATGGTAAAATAATTCTTACCATTTTCTGTTCTATTTATAAGAATCTTGTCAATTTCTGACTTATGTTCCATGTATACATCGTATTGACATTGTTTATTATTCTTCTGCCTGATGCATTATTCTGCCAGAACGATCTCTCTTTGAATCAATGCGAAGAAAAACTTCTGGCTCTGTACAATTCAATTCTTCGTGAAAATCCATACAATAGAAAAAACATAAGCAGAGACTTTTATGACGAATTTTATACAATACTTGAAAAAGAAGGCTCTTTTGCTCATCCCTTCAGTAAGCTTGAAAACATTGGTAAAATCTTTTCACCAGATAAAAGGATCAGGGTTTATACCTGGAACATTCCGTATGACATGGATAAGAATTTTTACTATGGAATTGTACAGTATTATTCAAATACCCATGAAAAATATATCGCTGTAAAATTAAACGACTCATTAACCTATTCTGAGAATTCCCAGCCTATTGATTGGCCAGGTGCATTATACTATGAAATTATTGACACCAGATATGCCGGACAAAAATATTATACATTGCTGGGATTTGACTTACACAATATATTGTCTAATAAAAAACGTATCGATGTACTGTCAATCGATGATTTCGATGAATTGTACATATGTCAGAAACTCATTCATTGCAATGGCAAACTATTGGATAATCTCGAATTTGAATACAACGAGAAAGTCATTATGACTCTTAAATACAACCAGGAAATGAAAATGATCGTATTCGATCATCTGTCACCTGACAAACCTTCCTTAGAACATCAATATGAATTCTACGGACCTGATTTTACTTATGACGGACTTAAATTTGAGAAAGGAATGTGGGTACTATATGAAAATATAGACATCACAAACTGATATTTTTTCAGTATCATTTCTGTTTTCCTTCCATAATATGACTATATGACAGCTAATACAGGCTGGCATACTCTTTGAAAAACCATCATGCTGATAACATGTAAAATTTAATTCTGAGATATTATGCAAACTGGTAAAATTGGAGTAACAACAGAGAATATATTCCCTATCATTAAGAAATTTCTATATTCCGATCATGAAATATTTCTGAGAGAGGTCCTGTCTAATGCAGTTGACGCCACTCAAAAACTGAAAACCCTTGCTAACATGGGTGATTTAAAAGGCGAACTTGGTGATTTGACAATCAGGGTTGCAATAGACAAAAAGAAAGGAATACTTACTGTTTCCGATCAGGGAATAGGAATGACGCAGGAAGAAATTGAAAAATACATCAATCAAATTGCTCTGTCAAGTGCTGAGGATTTTCTTGAAAAATATAAAAATCAGGAGAATGCAATTATTGGTCATTTTGGATTAGGGTTCTATAGTACTTTTATGGTTTCTGACGAGGTTGAAATTATTACAAAATCATACAAAGTCAAAGCAAAAGCCATTAAGTGGTCATGTAAAGGAACACCGGAATATAATATCGACAATGCCGATAAACCTGCAAGAGGAACAGATGTGATTCTCCACCTTGATAAAGATTCAAAAGAATTCCTTGAAGAACCCAAAATAAATCAGTTGTTGAAAAAATATTGCAGGTTCCTTCCTGTTGAAATAACTTTTGGAAAAGAAAAAGAATGGAAAGACGGAAAAGAAGTTGAACTTGAGAAAGATAAGATTATTAACGATACAAATCCTCTCTGGACAAGAAAGCCTGCAGATCTTAAAGAAGAAGACTATAATAAATTCTACCGCGATTTGTATCCGATCAGCGATGCTCCCCTGTTTAATATTCATTTAAATGTTGATTATCCTTTTAATCTGACCGGGATATTGTATTTCCCCAGAATTAAAAACAACATAGAAATTCAAAAGAATAAGATACAATTGTATTGTAACCAGGTTTTTGTTACTGATTCTGTAGAAGGTATAGTACCTGAATTCCTTACTTTTTTGCACGGAGTTCTGGATTCACCGGATATTCCTCTGAATGTATCGCGGTCTTATCTTCAGAGTGATTCAAATGTTAAAAAGATCTCAAATCATATCACTAAAAAAGTGGCTGACCGGTTGGCAGAAATCTTCAAAAACGACAGAAAGCAATTTGAAAAGAAATGGGATGATCTGAAATTATTCATCGAATACGGAATGATTTCCGAAGAAAAGTTTTATGAAAAAGCTGAAAAGTTTGCACTTCTTAAAAACACTGATAATAAATATTTTACTCTTGAAGAATACCAAAAACTAATTAAAGAAAATCAAACCGATAAAAACAAAGCTCTTATTTACCTCTACGCAACTAACGTGGATGAGCAGCATAGTTTCGTGGAAGCAGCAAAAGAAAAAGGCTATGATGTGCTGGTGATGGATGGTCAGCTTGACACTCATTTTATCAATCACCTGGAGCAAAAATTAAAAGACTCCAGATTTACCAGAGTAGATTCGGATGTAATTGACAAATTGGTTGAAAAGGGGGAAACCAAAGAACTTAAGCTCAGTTCAGAACAACAAAACAGACTAACACCCGTATTTCAGGGATTACTTCCCGATAAATCGAATTATGTTATAAGCTACGAAGCAATGGGTGAAAATGAGAGCCCTCTTCTGATAACACAATCCGAATTTATGCGCCGAATGAAAGACATGTCTGCCCTTGGTGGCGGAATGAATTTCTATGGTGAAATGCCTGACAGCTACAACCTTGTTGTAAATGGGAATCATACACTGATCTTAAAATTAAATGATGAACTGGAGAAAAAACTCTCCGGTGAATTGAAAAAGATAGATGAGAAAATCAAACCTCTTAATGACAATAAGGCCAAACTTGACGAGGCTGCAAAAGATAAAAAGGAAGAAGATATAAAACAGGAAGACAAGGATCGTAATGAAGAGCTCACAAAGAAAATTTCTGAGCTGCAAGACAAGAAAAATAAACTCCTTAAAAAATTCGGAAATAACAATAAACTTATCAAACAATTGATAGATTTGGCTTTACTGGCCAATGGTATGCTGAAAGGAGAAGAGCTTACAAAGTTTGTAAAAAGAAGCATCGAGCTCATGTGATCGGATATAGAGAACAGAAAAAAAGGATTGTCTGAAAAGTAAATATACTGCCACTAAGGCATAATAACACGAAGACTCACAAAACATATTGTGTTGATAGGCCGAATTTTGAATTTCTTTGAGTTTAAGGGTCTTTTTGGAATGATCTTAAATTTATGATATTTTAGACAATCTTTTTTTATTAACAGATTTCTAACAATACTTCCTATCGTACAAGGAAACAATCAAATTATTCTATTTTTGCAGAAAGTAATCCTTTATAAAGAAAGTTAATAATGGAACAAGTATCTGAACGATTAGCAAGCCTTTCTCCTTCTGCAACTATGGCCATGAATCAGGCTGGCAGGGATCTCAGGGCAAAAGGAATTGATGTGATTAATTTGAGCGTAGGGGAACCTGATTTCAATACT
>CAZWFM010000209.1:0-4333 GCA_964633185.1 uncultured Bacteroidales bacterium
TTTTGTTTGAAAGCGGAGCAGATCAATTTCTTGATTATGTTATTGTTGTGAATGCACCATTAGCCCTTCGCATCAGGAGAATAATGATCAGAGACGGAATTTCGGAAGAAATGGTTTTAAAGCGGATGAAAAACCAGTTTCCTGCCGATAATATTCTATCATTGGCCGATTGGATTATAGAAAACGATGAAAAACACCTAATTTTGCCGCAAATTTTATCTATTCATGATCAGCTGATCAGTTAAAACGTATTTATGGCAAAATTCGGGAAGTGGATAGGCGCAGGACTTGGTTGGGCATTTGCAGGACCAATAGGTGCAGTAATCGGCCTTGGCCTGGGGTGGATGTTTGACAACACGACACAAAGTGTTACAGCAGGAACTTACAAACAGACTACAACAGGCGATTTTGCAATGAGCATGATGGTGCTAATTGCAGCAGTAATGAAGGCAGACGGAAAAGTTCTAAAATCTGAACTCGATTATGTTAAGACCTTCCTCGTAAGCAGGTTTGGTGTTGAGTCTGCAAGGGAAGCACTAAAAATGTTGAAAGACCTTCTGGATCAGAACATTCCCGTGAGGGATGTTAGCTATCAGGTAAGAAGCCGTCTTGATTATCATTCGCGGCTTGAACTGCTGCACTTATTGTATGGCGTTGCACAGGCAGATGGAAGGATTCATGAATCTGAGCTGAAATTGCTGGAACAAATTGGTTATTACCTTGGATTGAGCTCTTCCGACCAGCAAACTCTTAAAAATATGTTTGTTCAGGTTACCGACAGTGCATACAAGATACTCGGAATCAGCAGAAATTCAACCATCGACGAAATAAAGAAAGCCTATAGAAAGCTGGCAACCAAATATCACCCTGATAAGGTAAGTTACCTTGGAGAAGATTTCAGGAAGGATGCCGAAGAAAAATTTCAGAAGATAAATGAGGCATACGAAAAAATTAAGAAAGAAAAAGGCATCAACTAAAAAGAAAAATCCATATTTTTAAGGGAATACAATAAAAATAGTAAATTCTGAGTATTTTGCTTAGCAATGCTTTTTACATTTCATGCATAATATTATTTTTGTGCGTTAAATAAATATTTGTTTTATGAATTTGAAAGATATTCTTTCCATATCAGGAAAAGGCGGACTGTTTAAGTTTATTTCGCAAGGCAGAACAGGCATTATTGTCGAATCGTTTGAAGACAAGAAAAGAACCGTTGTTCATTCCAGTGCTAAAGTGAGTGCACTTGAAGATATTGCGATTTTTACAGATACAGAAGAGGTACCGCTGGGTGATATCTTCAGAAAAATATATGAAAAAGAAAACGGCAAGGAGACCATCAGCCATAAATCATCTTCGGAAGAGCTTAAGGCTTTTATGGCAGAAATTCTTCCTGAATATGATAAGGAAAGAGTATATGTTTCTGATATGAAAAAACTTGTTCAGTGGTACAACCTGCTGGTTCAATTGAATCTGCTGAAACCTGAAAAAGAAGAAGAAGAAAAAGAGGAAAAAGAAAAGAAAAAGGAAGGAAAAGATGAAAAGGCACCGACAAACATCAAGGAAAAACCTAAAGCAGCTGCCAAGCCTAAAGCCAAAACCGTCACAAAAATCAAACCTTCGGTAAAAGAAAAATCTGTAAAGACCAACATACCAAGGCAGAAAGCAAAATAACAGCAACCCCGGCAAAACTGCCGTATGAATTTACTCCGCCAGAAAGCAAAAGAAAATAGGAAGTTCTTATCTCCGGATCTGGAAATCAAAAGCTTCCGGGATATTGAAAAGTATATACAAGAACTCCTTCATACTACTATAAATACACCTGATGAACTAAAAACCTGGCTACTGAAACGCAGTGAGCTCGACTCTGTTATTGAAGAGGACAAAGCCTGGTTGTATATTCACCAAAGTTGTCATACCGGCAACAAAGAATATGCAGAAGCATTTGCCAAATTCGTCCAGGGTATCAACCAGCGCTATGCGACAGTATCTCACCAGCTGAATGTTAAAATCAATGATTTTTGTTCTCACAACAGCTATCCTTCAGAATATGAAGTATTCATCCGCAGCATCAGACGGCAGATTGAACTATACAATGAAGAGAATACAATACTTCAGTCGGAACTGGAAGTTGAGGAACAGCAATATGGTGCTATTACAGGAATTATGACCATTCATTATGAAGGAAGAGATCATACCCTGCAACAAGCTCAGAATTTTTTAAAACATATCAACAGACAAGTAAGGAAGAATGTATTCGAGTTCATTGAAATGCGCAGAAGTGAAGATCATGAAAAGTTGAATGTATTGTTTGATTCTCTCCTGAAAAAAAGGCATCAACTGGCCTTAAATGCCGGATTCCCGAATTACCTTGAATACCGGTTTGCCCAGCTTGGAAGATTTGATTACACCCTGAAGGATTGTGAGCAATTTCACAATATTGTTGAAAAGCAGGTAGTACCTGCAGTAGATGAACTGTTTAAAAACAGAAAAGAGAAACTGGGAGTTGATGCGTTATTTCCTTATGACCTTGAGGTAGATCCGGAGTATAAACCGCCATTAAAGCCTTTCGGATCTGTAAAAGAGCTTACCGATAAGAGTATCGAATGTCTCTCTTCTGTTGACAAGGAATTCGGACAGTTTCTGGAAATTATGGCGAAAAACAGATACCTCGACCTGGATTCAAGGATCGGAAAAGCTCCGGGTGGATACAATTATCCATTGCATGAAAGCAATGTGCCTTTTATTTTCATGAATGCCACCAACAACCTGCGCGATCTCGAAACCATAATGCACGAGGCAGGACATGCCATTCATGCATTCCTTTGCAAGGATCTTGAATTTGTTTACTATAAGGAAGTACCTTCAGAGATTGCAGAGTTTGCATCCATGGCCATGGAACTGATATCAATGGAACACTGGTATCATTTTTTCGGTGATAAGGAAGATCTTCATCGTGCAAGAAAAAGTCAGCTTGAGGGTGTGCTAAAAACTCTTCCATGGGTGGCTGCCATTGATAAATTCCAGCACTGGCTGTATACGCATTCCGGACATAGTCTGGCTGAAAGAAAAGAAGCCTGGATCTCTGTTGAAAAAGCTTTTGGAGGTGTTGTAACAGATTGGTCAGGTTACCCGGAATTCAGAACTCAGATGTGGCAAAAGCAGATCCATTTGTACCAGTTTCCCCTGTATTACATTGAATATGGAATTGCCCAGCTGGGAGCTATTGCAATATGGAAAAAGTACAAGGAAGATCCAAAGAAAGCTATTCAGGAATACAGAAATGCACTTGGCCTGGGGTATTCGAAAACTCTGCCTGAGCTATACCATGCTGCAGGTATTGAGTTTAATTTTTCTGTTTCCTATATTGAGAGTCTGGTGAAGTTTGTTTTGGATGAGATCCGCACAATGGATTGACAAACAAGTAACCAGCAACCAGAAACTCCAAACTCTAAACTCGAAACTTATTAACTTCTTCACTTTACAACTTCGCCTTTGATGAAGAGGGTGGTGATTTTTTCTTCTGTATTGGAATGAACGGTAATGGTCTTGCTGAAATAACCCGACAGTTTTGCATCAAAAGTAACTTTGATACTTCCCTCCCCTCCTGCCGGGATAGGTTGTTTTGGAAAATCGGCCACTGTGCAGCCGCATGATGGTTCAACATTGTTTATAATAAGCGGAAACATTCCGGAATTCTGAAACTTAAATTCCACTTCTATGGGTTTGTTGTATGGAACCTGCCCGAAATCCATTGCAGTCTTGCTCCAATTGATCATTGCTTTCGGTTTGTTCACCGGGTATGCAGTTACAGCAAATGAAAAATAAAGTACTAAAGTCAGTATTCCGCTCAGCGTTTTATTCATTGTATCAATTTTGTTTGTAATACGAAATTATTATAGTTTTTGTTTAAAATTAGAAACGCTTTCTTAAATGTTGTTAAACAACGTTTATTATTTATCAAGAATTTTGCCATTCTGTTAGCTTTCATATAAAAACCAGTGTTCAATAATAAATAGTTTCAAGTCCTAAGTCTCAAGTCACTGTTTCATTTCATCCAGCCTTCGCTTCCCAAGGTCAGCTATCGCTGGCAAAGCGATTCACCGATTCTTCGATTAATCAAAGATTATCCGACACACAAGCCTTTGTTTCGTCCCGTTCCCAGGCGGAACGATTTTCTTTTTTACCCGATTAAAAGAAAGTAAAAAAACCCGAACACAGTGAGTTCACGAACACGATTGAAAATAACAAAAATGTAGGTAATCGTGGCTGAAAAAAACCGGAAACACGTCATTGCGAGCGGAATGAAATGAAGCGCGGCAATCTGATTATTAAG
>CAZWFM010000210.1:0-2687 GCA_964633185.1 uncultured Bacteroidales bacterium
CTGTTATGATTAATGAAATAGTCTCAACATTTGATGATCATTGTTCGCCTGAACTTAACGACCTGAAATTGCATCACGGGCAAAAATACATTGCTTCTGTAATGCATAAAATGTTTTCTGATAGCAAATTAACATCCAACAGGAATGATACTCTTTATTCAAATTCTCATAACGGAAGTTTTAAAATTGACAAAAAGGTACAAGTGTATTATTCCCTTCGTTGTGTTCCACAAATTCTGGGCCCTGTATTTGACACACTTCAGTATTCTTCTGAGATTTTGTTAAATGAAGCTAACAGCATTAGTGACAATCCAATTATCCATGAGAATTCGAACTATGTTTACCATGGTGGGAATTTTCATGGCGATTATATTGCTTTTGAGATGGACAAGATGAAAATTGCCATAGCAAAATTAACCATGCTCACTGAAAGACAATTGAATTTCGTAATGAATCACAGACTGAATAAAATATTACCTCCTTTTGTTAATTTGGGGACTCTTGGATTAAATCTTGGCATGCAGGGAGCACAGTTTACAGCTGTATCGACAACAGCTGAAAACCAAACTCTTTCAAATCCGATGTATATCCACAGCATACCGAATAACAATGATAATCAGGATATTGTCAGCATGGGAACAAATGCTGCCATGATGACAAAAAAAGTAATAGACAATTCCTTTCATGTTCTGGCAATTGAATTTATGGCACTTTTGCAAGCCATTGATTACCTGAATATCCCTGAAAAGCTTTCGCAAGAGACAAAAGCTGTTTATAAAGATTTGAGAAAATTATTCCCAAAATTCGTTTCAGATTATCCGATTTATAAAGACATCGAAAAGGTAATTTCCTTTCTGACAACCACACACAAAAAGAATCTGGAATTTAAATGAGTAAAATAGCGTTAATAACAGGTGGTTCAAGAGGAATCGGGAAAGCAATTGCATTGCAGCTTGCCTCAGAAGGTTATTATGTGCTTATAAATTATCATTCCAATCATGAAGCTGCAAAAAACACACTGAAAACAATAGTTGAAGAGGGAGGAAAAGGTGAATTGCTTCAGTTCGATGTATCTGATCCTGAAGAAATAACAAATGTTATTAACAAGTGGAAAACCAATAATCAAGGGAAGAAGATTGAAGTTCTGATCAATAACGCTGGCATCAGAAAGGATAATTTGTTAATTTGGCTTGAACCTGATCAATGGTATGATGTTATTAATACAAACCTTAATGGTTTTTACTTTTTATCGCGACAATTGTTGCAGGATATGCTGTTGAATAAATTTGGCAGAATCATAAATATTGTATCTTTAAGCGGTCAGAAAGGAATGGCCGGCCAAGTGAATTATTCTGCCGCAAAAGGAGGAATAATTGCTGCTACTAAAGCCTTAGCACAGGAAGTGGGTAAAAAGAAAGTAACGGTTAACGCTGTAGCTCCCGGCTTTATCAAAACTGATATGACACAAGATCTGGATGAAGGTGATTTAAAGAAATTAATTCCATTGAACCGATTCGGGAAACCGGAAGAAGTTGCTTACCTCGTTTCATTTCTTGTGTCAGAAAAAGCAAATTATATAACCGGAGAGGTGATTTCAATAAATGGAGGTTTGTATACTTAAATAATTTTTTTTCAATTGAAACGAGTTGTTATCACAGGCATCGGAATTTATTCAGTAATAGGGAAAAACCTTGATGAAGTGACTGCATCTTTAAAGGAAGGAAAATCCGGAATTGGCATTGATCCCCTCAGAAAAGAATTAGGATTTCGATCATCACTCACGGGTTTACTTGAGAGACCCCATTTAAAAGGTGAGATTCCCCGTCGAATGAGGGTATGTTTACCAGAACAAGGTGAGTATGCCTATATAGCCACAAAGGAAGCTTTATCCAATGCTAATATTGATGCAGGATTCCTGGAAAAAAATGAGGTGGGAATTCTCTATGGAAATGATAGTTCTTCTGTATCTGTTATTGCGGCTATGGATTGTATGCGCGAAAAAAAGAACACAATACTTATTGGTTCGGGTTCCATTTTTCAGTCAATGAATTCTACTGTCTCTATGAACCTTGCTGTAATTTATAAACTGAAAGGAATAAATTTTACGGTTAGTGCTGCCTGTGCTAGTGGATCGCATTCAATCGGACTGGCATACATTTTCATAAAGCATAGCATGCAAAACATGATTATTTGCGGTGGCGCGCAGGAAGTAAATCCGGAATCAATGGGTAGTTTTGATGGATTAAATGCATTTTCTGTAAGGGAAAACGAACCTCAGAAAGCTTCGCGACCGTTCGATGCCAACCGCGATGGATTAGTTCCCAGTGGTGGTGCGGCCACCTTAATTCTGGAAGAATACGAACATGCAAAAAAGCGTAACGCAAATATATTGGGCGAAGTCATCGGATATGGTTTCTCATCAAACGGTGATCATATTTCCGTCCCCAATGTAAGAGGCCCACACACTTCACTGATTAATTCTCTTAAAGATGCTAATCTCTCACCAAATGAGATTGATTATATAAATGCTCATGCAACTTCAACTCCTGTTGGAGATGCTGCAGAAGCCCAGGCAATAGCACGCGTCTTCGGAGAACACAAAACTCCTGTAAGTTCAACTAAATCGATGACAGGTCATGAAATGTGGATGGGCGGTGCAAGTGAGGTTATTTATTCATTGCTTATGA
>CAZWFM010000210.1:2787-4332 GCA_964633185.1 uncultured Bacteroidales bacterium
GGTCATGAAATGTGGATGGGCGGTGCAAGTGAGGTTATTTATTCATTGCTTATGATGCATCATGGTTTTATTGCTCCAAATATTAATTTTGAAAAACCTGATGAACACTCAAAACATATCAATATAATTCATAATTGTACTCCCGCAAAAATAAATATCTTTTTATCCAATGCTTTTGGATTTGGAGGTACAAATTCTACAATAATTGTAAAAAAAATTTAGTTATTTATTGCTGAAAAATAATTGTGTCTGAAATGAATAAAGCAGAAGTTATCTTAAAAGTTAACGATTTTCTGATTAACGAGTTTGAACTTGAGCCAGATAGAATAGTGGATAATGCAAGCTTACGGGATGATCTGGATATAGAAAGTCTTGATTTCGTTGATATCGCTGTTGAAATCGAAAAGGAATTTGGATTTAAGATAAAAGGTGATGACATGATCGATGTAAATACACTGGACGATTTATATAATTACATTTTGTCAAAGCTTTAATAATGACTGAATGGGACGGCCAATCAAAAGGAACCCTTCTTGGTTATAAAATTTTTATTTTCATTCTAAAGCATATCCACCTCAGAGTAGCATATTTTATTGTTTGGTTTGTTGCATTGTATTATTATTTCTTTACAAGGAAAAAAGATATTCGTTATTTTTATCGGCAGATTCTTTCATACACTGTTCTAAAATCAGAAGTTTCTATTTTTGGCAATTATTTTGCATTTGGCAAAATACTCCTTGATAAATTTACTATCCTGTCAGGTTTTAACAATACGTTTACTTATCATCATGATGGTGAGGAGTACTTATATGAAATGGCAAATGCCGGCAAGGGAGGAATTATACTGGGCGCACATGCAGGCAATTGGGAAATAGCAGGCCATCTGCTTTCAAGGCTTAATCGACCTGTTTATGTTGTTATTTATGATGGTGAACGTTCCAATCTGAAAGAGCTTATCGAAGAAACAACGGGAACCAAAAGCTTTCATGTAATACCTGTTAAGGATAACGATATGCAACATATATATGAAATCAGGAATGTATTATCTGAAGGTAATATTGTAGCTATGCACGGCGACCGATTCCGCAATGGCAGCAAAACATATCCATGTAATTTTTTTGAACGTAAGGCAAAATTTCCTTTGGGCCCCTATTACCTGGCTTCCCAATTTGATGTCCCTTTTTGTTTTGTGCATACAATGAAAGAAACGAATACACATTATCATTTTTACTCAACACCTTTGATGAGAATAAAATTTAAGGATCCGAAGTCGAAGATTGAAGATATAAAATCAAAAACGGAACTATATGCGACAGAGCTTGAAAAGATGATAAGAAAATATCCTTTGCAATGGTTTAACTATTATAATTTCTGGACCACATAAATCTGAATGAATAATGAATTACGGGAACGACAAAAAATCAGCAGTTGATGCCAAATTTGATGCACAAAAAATAGCTTTCGGTCCCATCATGTTTCAGGCAACACTGGCAATGAGGAACCTTGGTATACTTAAGACTCTGCATGAAAACCGAAAAAAAGGAC
>CAZWFM010000211.1:0-4324 GCA_964633185.1 uncultured Bacteroidales bacterium
TATGGAAGACAAAAAAGAAAATAAAAATCAGATCAATATCGAACTGAAAGAAGAAGTAGCTCAAGGTACCTATTCAAACCTGGCTATTATTACTCATTCGACTTCTGAATTTGTAATCGATTTTGTCAGGATTATGCCTGGTATGCCAAAAGCGAATGTAAAATCACGTATTATACTGACTCCGGAACATGCAAAGCGCCTTCTGCTGGCATTAAAAGATAATATTGAAAAGTATGAGTCCCTGCATGGTCCAATTAAAGATGTTGAGGGAGGCGGGGGAAAGCAGATCCCATTGAACTTTGGAGGACCTACAGCTCAGGCTTGATTCTGTGTTATACATTGGACGAAATGAATTAGGTTGTCTGCTGAAAAGAGACAACCTTTTCTGTTTTATGATATTCAGAATAAGTATAAATTACAAAAGTTATGTAATGCAGTGGATATCACAAATTTTCTGAACTTGTCGATTATTTAATTTATTTTATATTTGTCCCTTTGTTTTTTAAACATTGGATAATATAATTTTTCATTCATAAAACCTTATTAAATAAAATCCTCGTGTACCCATTTGCAAAACAAGAAGATGAACAAATTATTGCTTGTCCCGAATTTATATCGGGAAGGACTGAGACCTTGGGATTCACGGTATAAAAAGTCGCAATGCTGAAACATGTTGTCATATAGTAATGAAAATCAAATTTTTAACATTATTTTATTCTAATGAAAATTTTAATCTGTTTAAGTAATGTGCCTGATACGACTACGAAAGTAAAGTTTGTTGATAATAACACTCAACTTGATAAAACAGGCATACAATGGATAATTAATCCGTGGGATGAGTTAGCCTTAACAAGGGCTTTGCAATTAAAGGACGATGCTTCTGCTTCCATTGAAAGTGTAACCGTTATAACTGTTGGAGGAAAAGATACTGAACCCACCATAAGGAAAGCCTTGGCAATCGGGGCTGATGATGCTTTGAGAGTGGATGCCGTTCCCGGAGATGCTTATGTTGTTGCATCACAAATTGCTGAAGCGATTCAGAGCAGGGGATACGACATTATCGTTTGTGGAATTGAATCAAGTGACTATAATAATTCTCTGGTTGGAGGAATGCTTGCCGAATTATTGAAGATACCTTCAGTTTCAGCTGTTTCAGGATTATATGTTCGTAATAATGAAGTTACCCTGGATAGAGAGATTGATGGAGGGAAAGAGGTTGTTACTGTTCCTGCACCCTTCGTAGCAGTTGTACAGAAGGGGATAGCTACAGAACCCAGGATTGCTTCTATGAGAGGCATTATGATGGCCAAGAAGAAACCAATAGAGGTTGTTGCAGCTGCAAATGTTGAAGCTTTAACCGAATATGCAAATTATGAATTGCCTCAACCAAAAGCAGCATGTAAAATGATAGATCCGGAAAATGTGAAGGAACTTGTGGATTTACTGCACAATGAAGCTAAAGTCATTTAATTAAATAGTGAACTTATAATAATAAACTGAAAAATATGTCAGTATTAGTATTTACAGAAAATTGGGACGGACAGTTTAAAAAATTGTCATTTGAATTGGTTTCCTATGCCAGCAAAATTGCTGAAATGCTGAATACAAATACAATAGCCGTCTCTATAGGGATTGTTGATGATTCTGAATTGAAGAAACTGGTAAAGTATGGTGCAGATAAAATTGTATCAGTTACTGATCATAAATTAAAGAATTTTGATAATCAGGCATACACAGCTGTGATTGAAGAAATTACAAAAAAAGAAGGAGCAAAAACAATTGTTTTCTCTAATAACAATGTTGGAAAAGCATTGGCTCCCCGTTTGTCTGCAAAACTGAAAGCAGGATTGGTCTCGGGAGCCATGAAACTCCCGGATAATTTAAATCCTTTTACAATAACCAAAAAAGTGTTTTCGGGTAAAGCTTTTGCCAGGGTTATCATTAAATCAGATAGTAAAATCGTTACCCTGTCGCAAAATTCTTTTAAGTTAATTGAGAAAAATAATACTCCATCCATTGAGCAATATACAACTCAAATTGGTAATGAACTGATAAAAACATCAGTAAAAAATGTTGAAAAACAAACCGGGAAAGTAATTCTTACTGATGCCGATATTGTGGTATCTGGCGGACGAGGAATGAAATCTCCTGATAACTGGAAACCAATTGAAGAACTCGCAGAAACCCTGGGTGCCGCAACAGCTTGTTCGAGACCGGTTTCTGATGAAGGTTGGAGACCGCATACCGAGCATACAGGACAAACAGGGAAAATCATTGCACCAAACTTGTATCTTGCCTTTGGTATTTCGGGTGCAATTCAGCATTTGGCCGGTATAAGCTCATCAAAATATATTGTTGCGATTAATACGGATAAGGATGCGCCCATATTTGAAGCTGCCGATTATGGTATTGTTGGAGATGCATTAAAAGTACTGCCCGAATTAATTCGTGCGGTAAAGGAAGTGAAATCCTCTTAAACTGGCTTTTATTAGAAGTATTTCTCACTAATCTCTTTTGCATATGATCTCTAACATAATTTTTGTAGTAGTACTGATTGTTGCAATTTTTATTTTTACCAAAAAAGTTAGGTCAATATCAGGAAATATTAAGCTGGGAAAAGATCTTGAAATAAAAGATAATCGATTAAAAAGATGGAAATTAATGGCAAGGGTCGCTATCGGGCAGTCGAAAATGACAACTCGTCTCATACCGGCTATATTGCATTTGTTTGTATATGTAGGATTTATTGTTGTCAATTTTGAAATGCTTGAGATCCTTATTGATGGCGTTTTTGGGACTCACCGGGTGTTTTCGTTTTTTGGAGGTTATTACAATATAGCAATCTCTTCTTTTGAAATTTTTGGATTGGCTGTAATGTTTGGTTGTATAGTATTCCTGATGAGAAGAAATGTGATCAGACTCAGGCGCTTTTGGAGTCGTGAAATGACAATATGGCCTCGTTCTGATGCGAACATCATTTTGATTACGGAACTTTTTCTGATGAGTGCAATTCTTATTATGAATGCAACGGATGGAATTCTTCAGACAAGACCAGGTACTCACTATTCAGAAGTTGGGTCATTTCTTATGAGTGGTTTCCTTCAGCCATTATTTGTTGATATGTCCGGTGAGAAGCTGATATTTGTTGAAAGATTCTGCTGGTGGTTTCATATTGTTGGAGTATTCATGTTTTTGAATTACATCCCGTATTCAAAGCATTTCCATGTATTTCTTGCCTTCCCCAATGTATATTATTCAAAACTTGAGCCGAAAGGGAAAATGGCAAATATGCCTTCCATAACCAAAGAAATAAAATCTATGCTTGATGAAAGTACAGAGGCTCAACCGGAAGAAGAAGAGGAATTGGGTCAGTTTGGGGCTAAAGATGTCAGAGATTTTACCTGGAAGAATCTAATGGATGCATTTACATGTACTGAATGCGGACGTTGTACATCAAGTTGTCCTGCCAATATCACAGGTAAAAAATTATCGCCTCGTAAGGTGATGATGGATTTACGTGACAGAGTAGAATATTTAGGGAAGCAGATGAAAAAGAATGGAGCAGATTTCACCGATAGTAAATCATTATTTGATTTTGTAACCACCGAGGAACTTTGGGCATGTACAACATGCAATGCTTGTACAGAAGAATGTCCGGTAAATATTGATCCGGTTTCAATTATTCTTGAAATGAGAAGATATTTGGTAATGGAACAGGCCTCAGCACCTGGTGAAATCAATGCGATATTCTCAAACATTGAAAATAACGGGGCGCCGTGGCAATTTTCTCCTGAAGACAGGTTGCTCTGGACAGAATAAAAAATAATTGGATTTTAACCATTTAAAAATATGGCAACGAAAGAAAAGATAAATGTACCTGTAATGGCCGATTTGGCAACCAGGGGGGAGAAGCCTGAATACTTATTCTGGGTGGGATGCGCTGGCGCTTTTGATGACAGGTATAAAAAAGTTGCAAGAGCTTTTGCTAAAATTCTGAATCATTTAAATACAAGTTATGCTGTGCTTGGCACAGAAGAGTCATGCACAGGTGATCCGGCCAGAAGGGCAGGCAATGAAATGTTATTTCAGATGCAGGCGCTTGGAAATATTGAGATTCTTAATGCTTATGACGTCAGGAATATCCTGACCATATGTCCTCATTGTTATAATATTCTTAAAAATGAATACCCGGATCTGGGTGGAAATTTCGATGTGATCCATTATACTGAATTCTTAAGGAATGAGATTGAAAAAGGAAACCTGAAAATTGATTCTGATATTTTCAGGAATAATACTATAACTTATCATGATCCCTGTTACCTGG
>CAZWFM010000212.1:0-4264 GCA_964633185.1 uncultured Bacteroidales bacterium
ATATATTATTCATTTAAGAAAGCGAAAAAATTAGGATTTGAAAGTGTGGCTCTGGCATCTGATCCTTTTCAGACCAAAATGCTTAAAGGTTTTACTGAGAAGATTGTCAGTTCTGAGATAGATTTTTTACCCATTGTTTTTGACACCCTTAAGGCTATGGAACCCGTTATGATCGATCCGGAAATTGAATACCGTCATCTGTATGTTGAGGAGTTTACTCCATTGAACAAGCGTGAAAGTTTCAGAGAAAGGTTTAGAGGAACACGAGGATTGTCTATTGATACACTTGCTTATAATTAACATGAGTTTGATATAAAGATCAGATTGAATCATTTGATTCTTAAGTTTTTATTTATACTGATCTTAGTGGGATCCTCCTTTTAAATAATTGATCTGTAGTGAGTTATATTTTTTAAACTCACGTTAATTAATAAAAGAGTTTAATTTTCCTGTTTGAATAAACAGCAGGATATCAGCAGAGCTGTTATTATTATATTAAATCAATTGAAGTAACAGTGATCCCGGATTATTTGGGGATCATTATGCATTGTATCGGAACCTCAAGCATTTCAGCAAAATCTTCTCCGGCTTCAAGCATATCATCATCCCTGAATTTTTATCGACTCATCCTGGCACTGAAAACAGAATAAAACGATTGAACAATATAATGCCCAAAGCAATGGAATACTATAGAAATAGCCATTGATGTATGATGTGAAAGAATAAACAAGGATTGAGTTATTGAGAGAACGGACCGGAAAAGTATTTTATCATTCAATCATGCTAAGGTTGGTAAGGCGAAATATGCATTGCAATCTGTTGTAAAATTCGGGTACAGGTTTTATTGAGTTTTTAACCCCGGATTCAATAGGATCATGAGAAAGGGCATGAAAAAACTTTAGCGTTTATTATAGGCCTCTCAGAAATTGAATACTACTCCAAAATAAAATGTCCTTTTAGAATAGTATTCCTCGAAAGGAATGGAATAATTTGCATTGTAATTTATTTTCTGAACATTGTTTCTGTTAAGCAGATTATTTACATTAAAAAACATAATAAGACTTGAGTTCTCTGATGTGACAAATAATTTTGAAATACTTAAGTCCATTCTACAGTATGGTGGGAGTCTTCTGGAATTTGCCGGACTATCGTATATGGGACGAAATGTTTCTGTGATATCGTCATATTCGCTTTCGATAACGGGTACATAGTATTTTCCCTGGCGCAACAATAGAATAGTGCTTATTGAAAGATTGTATAGGAAATTGTACTTCAGACTACTACGAATATAGTAATTCAAACTATATTCTGTAGGGAAACAAATCCCTTCTTCATTTGAAATTGCTTTGATATAGGTATAGGACAATTGCCCTTCCAGTTTGTTGGTCAGGTATATTCTTGTAAAAAATTCACCTCCGATAATATTTTCCTCATTTGAGTTTACACACGAATTTTTATAAAATATAGCCGAAGTAAGTTCAATATTTTCCTTAACAAATTTATAATCGAAGGATATCTGGTTGTTGCTTATAAAATGTGTAGTCTTATGTTCGCTGTCTGCAATAGCATATTTATTGTATTTTCCTCCCGATAATTTGAAGGTATGAATATCATTTATGCTGTACGCCAGATTTACTTGGTAAGTAATATAGTTATCCTGATCTGCTGTTGCAAAGTTCTTTCTGATACCTGTACCCACAAACCATGCAGTATTAATCTTATATTTCAGATACATATACCCTTCATATATGGGCAATTTATCTTTTATGTCCACAGTAATTACTGGGTGTTGGTCACTGATCGCATAGTAGTATTCAGGCAATACACCTGAAAAATCCATTTTGCGATAATCGTAAGAGAAACCTGATTTTACAGTAAGTTTATTAAAAAAATGGAGGTAATTAGCGGCAAAATAAATATCTTGATTATCGAAAGCAATATCTGTATTCCCATATTTGTATTTTGCTTTGCTGATATTTAATGCAGCATTCACAGTAAATTCTCCGGCCGGAAATCCGGAGCTAAAATTGGTGATCAGAAAATCCCTTTTTTTTCGCTGTTTGAAATTATCTGTATAGCTTGGGTGTCGGAGAAAATATTCAAAATCCTCAGTGTTCAGGTAGTTAAACATTTTTATACTTGTCCGGTGATTAAATTTGTGAACAAAATATAGTCCGCAATCAGTTGAATTAAAATCTTTTAAATCTCGCAAGCTTTCTTGATTCAGATTAGTAAATATTCTTGAAGGCTGGTAATTGACGAAACCGGTAAAGGCCGATTTATTTTTTATTTTTCTTGAAGTATAAGCACCTACAGAAGCTAATGACAAAATAATGGTATTGCTATTCACTTTTGGCAATTCAACAGTTGAGTAAATCGATATGAGTCCGGAGGTTGCATGACCATATTCGATAGGTGGATTGCTTGGGTAAACAAGTATTTTTTTAATCATGGAGGTGTTAAAGACACTGAACGTTCCAATCCCGTTTAATTGAGCAAACCTTACAGCATCATAAATAGGGACTTCATTGAAAAAAATTCCGGTTTCAGACGGACTACTGCCTCTTACACTGATATTTGCGGATTCGTCAAGCGTGGTTGAAGAAGCCATGCCGTTTACGGCCAATAGCGGATCAGCTTTTGAAAGAGGATTTAAGTATATATCCATCTGATCAATTTTGGCTATAGTAAATTCTTCGGATATTATGCTTCTGGTTTTTACTATAGCTTCTTCAATAGTATTGGTAACTGGCACTAATTCAACCTGTATATCGTCATTTGGTATTTCAGCTAACACCAATTGATAATCTTTGTAACCAACAAATGAAATCATAAGAGTATCAAAAAGTTGCGCTTGATGTAAAGTCAATTCAAAATTCCCGTTCAAATCTGTAACTGTACCTGTGGTAACATTGTTTTTCATAAAAACATTGGCAAAGGGTAAAGCCTGACTGGTTGATGCATCGGTTACTGTTCCTTTAACAATAATATCATTGTCGGAAGCAAGCAGTTTTACAGTGACAGAATGAAGTATAAGAAAGAAAAGTAATAAGTGCACTTTCATCGTTGATGCATTTGAGATTTACCGAGAACTATTTAGCAGGAAATAATCCGTTGAAGTACCAAGTATTCCGGGTAAATTTTTAAAATCAGGATATAAACTATTCTTTATTTTGAATTTTCTCTTTAACCTGAGGATATAAAGCATATTTTACCCAACCATAATCCGGGGCAAATTCCAGAGCCTTTTCATAGGTTTTAAATGCTTTTTCATACTGTTCTGTTTTTTCGTAGGCTATTCCCAGCCAGGTAATTGCATTCAAGTATTGCCAGTTATTAACTGTAAATTTTTCATTTGATTCATACAATTCAATAGCTTTCATATAACATTTTATAGCTTCGGGAGTACTTCCCCCGAATGATTTGGGAGTGTGCAGTTTTGAGCCTGCCTTTTGTTGCCAACCGGTTGGTTCTTCAGGATTGTATTTTATGGCTTTGTCAATGGCTTTTTCGCTTTTTGGTCCCAGTGACATACCCTTGCCCGGATTAAATCCCATTCTTAAACTGTATAATCCGGCTTGGAAAGCATGAACAGCTGACCAATAGGGTGTCATTGAAAGCAGGATATTAATTCGTTCCTGTGTTTTATTTACATATTCATAAAATGTTTCTTTATCCTGGTTGCCAAGGCATGCTGTTAAAAGGCCATATCCGTATCTGATAGACAAATACAATAGAATGGTATCAGTAGGAGACGTTGCAAGTTTTGTTTCAGATTTTGCGACGATTTCTTTCCACATACTTATATTATTCATGGTAAAAGCGAAAAATTCTTCTTTGCTATACTTTAACGGATCTTCTTTAATAGAATCTGTTTTAGGATTTGTTATTCCCTGGCAATGAATAAATGATATTGTACCTGAGAAAATAATACACTGAATGATTCTGAATGTTGCCTTCATAATATAAGATTTAGAGTTTATTTGTAATTGCTTCTAAGATTTAAAAAACGGATTTATTATAGTCAGTTTTATTTTCATTGTTGTTCAGTTGATGATGGTTTCATTTCTTTGATCCTCTTTGGTTCTGTTTTAATCTGCAAAATTATTATTGAACATAAACCAGTTTAAAAAATAAACTATAATTTTAAAAAAAATCATATCAAATCAATATACCCTTTCAGATCGTTAACATATTTTTCAAATGCTGCAATTCCTTTTGTCGTAATCTCACAAACTGTCAATGGTTTTTTTCCTCTAAAGGA
>CAZWFM010000213.1:0-4262 GCA_964633185.1 uncultured Bacteroidales bacterium
CTCCCAGGTATGTGCCAATGTATAATGTATTCTTATTGTCATAGCAAAATGCCTTGATACAATTGTTGCTGAGGCCATCGGCAGTAGTTATATAAGAGACATCCTTTCTTTTATAATTGTAAATGTTTATTCCCCCATTCTCTGTTCCAATCCATACATCATCCTCACCGCCTTCCCAAAAAGCATAAATTTCACTATTATTCAGTCCTTTATTATTACTTCCGGCAATTGTCAGATTGCCAAAAGCCTGCTTGTCGAAATTCAAATGACTTATCCCGTCGCGCGTACCAACCCACAAATCTCCTTTTTGATCAATGAATAACTCAAGAACCGAATTATGAACAAGGCTATTTTCGTTCATATCATCATGCGCAAAATAATTTACATTATGATCTTTTAAATCAAGACGAAATAAGCCGGCCCTGGTACCAATCCAGAGGTTTCCATTCCTGTCCTGAACAATTGCTCTTACGGTATTTGCCCTGTCGTTTATGGATTCGAGCGATACGCTTTCAAATCTGTCCAACTTCTTGTCAAATTTTTTTAATCCTCCCAGGTAGGTACCTGCCCATATCTGGTTTTTTGCATCTTCATATATTTCCCAAACTTCATTTTCTCTTTCAAATGTGGTTTTTCCTTCCAGGAAACGATGAAAGGTATTGTCATTCATATTCAGGCGGGCAATGCCCTTATCTGTTCCAATCCACAAATATTCGGCATGATCGATAAATAGTGTTCTGATAAAGTTGTCTGACAGACTTTCGGGATTGTCAGGATCATGAAAATATGTTTTCAACTCGCCGGTAACAGGATCGTATCTATTCAGGCCATACTCAGTACCTATCCAAAACAGGCCTTCGGCATCTTCTGCAATTGCCCATATTGAATTGTTAGATAGATCTTTTGTTTTTCCTCGTTTGCTAATGTGCTCCAAACCATATACAGACCGGTCATATATAAACAGTCCGTGGTTTTCCGTTCCTATCCAGATCCTTTTATCCTTGTCTTCGTATATTGTTCTGATCAGCGATTTACCAAGAATTTCGCTTTCTTCAGAATTGATATGGAATTTATGAAACTCATATCCGTCAAAACGCAAAACTCCAAAACTGGTTCCTATCCAGATCCAACCCTGAGTATCCTGAAAAATACAATGGATCTTATCATCCGAAAGCCCGTCCTGGATCGTATAATTGCTGAAGAACGAATTCCGGATCTGAGCGTTGGATGGACAATTGAAAATAAGGAACAACATTGTTCCGGTTACTATTGACAGGCTCCATTTCATGCCGGCATGGCATTAGTACCTGTATGCAATACCATACATACAAGTATATTGGCAGGAAATGTAAAAAAGTTTGCAAAGCGACCGGGAGGTCAAATTGACGTAATATGGTATATATTTTATCGTTAACCGCTAATCAGTTTTTGCACAAGAAGTTAGAATTGCCAGGTTTATATATCGGTATGTCACTTTTCCTTTGTCCCGTTATCCGTTCTGAAAGGAGAAGCGGGCAATCCTTATTTCCGGATTTATTACAATCTGGGGTTATCCGGTTGTATTCATATCATTGACAGAACATTGGATCTTATTGGGGGGATACCTATTCTCTGTCATACTTTTTTTTATTTTCTTGCGTCAATATAACTGTAAAAAATGCATGAATTTCTCTTGTCCCCTGAATGCTGTGGAAAGTAAAACAAAAGAAGGATTTTTAAAGAACAATCCTTTGATTCATAATTCCTGGGAAACGAAGAAGCAAGATCCGCAGATGGAATAATCCGGGTTACAAAATATCTGCCCATTGGCAAATAGATTTTAACCTGTCTTATCCCTTTTTTTTATCTTAGAAGTGTCAAACTGTTTTTGGAAGATATAACACCGGGTGATTTTTAACAGACAGAAAGATATGATCGTACTAAAAAAAGAATTGATACAGAGCACAAACCTCCAACGACAGATCTATCCGGACAGGCAAAACCGGTTAAGCGATATTGGACGTTCGGGCAGGTTTTGTAACAGATCTTCAATATGCTGTAAACCTATTCTAATATGAAAATATACTACCATGAGAACAATTACTATTATATTATTGCTTTTTCTGACTTTGTATCTGAATAGTCAGGATAATGAAACGATTCCGGTGGAACAGTTATTCAGCAATCCATACAAAAGTGATTTTAAAATTTCACCGGATGGAAAGTATATTTCATACTTGGCCGAATACAAAAACAGGTTGAATATTTATTTACAAAAAGTTGGCGATAGTATTCCAACGTGCCTGACCAGAGCCAAAAAGAGGGATATTTACGAATACTATTGGGCAAACAATTCAAACTTAATTTACCTGATGGATGATGCGGGGGATGAAAACACAAAACTCTTTGGCATTGATATCACCAACAAAAAGATCCGGTGCTATACACCTTTTAAAAATGTCATGACCTTCTTTAACGATGAGCTTAAACAAAATCATGATGAGATCATTGTTGAATTAAACAAAGACAGTCCGGAACAATTTAATCCGTACAGATTGAACCTTGTAACCGGAGAATTGACTTTGCTGGCTGAAAATCAAAGCAATATACTTGAATGGTTTTTTGATAATGTCGGGCAACTAAGAATTGCGATCCAGCGTGAAGCAGTCAATAATATTATTTTGTATCGAAAGAATGATTCCGCTGCATTCGATACACTCCTTACAATACCATTTTATGATCATTTCAGGCCATACTATTTTATAAATGAAAATACTTTTTATGCTTTATCCAACAGAGGCAGGGATAAAAATGCCCTGGTTATTTTTAATGTCGAAACAAAACAGGAAGCAGTTATTTTTGAACATCCCGAATTTGATGTAGACTTTTTAAGTTATTCCTATCAAACTCAGAAATTAAACTATTTAACGTATTATTCCTGGAGAGGCGAAAAAGAATTCTTCAATGAGGAATACCGGAAAATAAATAAAAGTCTTTGTTCAAAGCTGAACGGCTACGAGATCTTATTTTTCGATAAAACATACCAGGAAGACAAGTTTATCATTGCCACATACAACGACAGGACCCTGGGAGGATATTATTATTATGACAAATTATCCGACACTCTCATACATTTGGCTGATGATATGCCCTGGCTGGACGAGAAAAAAATGGCTCCGATGAAGCCAATTCAATATATGTCACGTGACAGTCTGACCATATATGGGTATCTGACTTTGCCGGATCACGGACCTGATTCCAACATCCCTGTTGTTGTATTGGTGCACGGAGGACCGTGGGCAAGAGATATGTGGGTGTTTGATAAGGATGTCCAGTTCCTGGCCAACAGGGGCTATGGTGTTCTGCAGATTAATTATCGCGGATCGACCGGATATGGAAAATCTTTTTATAAAGCAAGCTTTAAGCAGTGGGGACTTGCAATGCAGGATGATATTACAGATGGTGTTGAATGGTTGATTGATCAGGGTATTGCCGATAGTTCAAAAATAGCTATCTGGGGAGGCAGTTATGGCGGGTATGCCGCTTTGGCCGGTATTGCTTTTACTCCGGATCTGTATCAATGTGCAATCGATGAAGTAGGCATATCCAATCTTTTTACTTACTACGAGAATTATCCCCCGCATTGGGAGCTTTACAAAGAACAGGAGTACATCGAGATAGGGAATCCAAAAACCGACAGCCTGCTGTTGTACAACATTTCACCCTACTTTCATGCCGATAAAATTAAAGTCCCCGTATTCATTGCTCAGGGATCGAATGATCCAAGGGTGCCAAAATTAGAATCCGAACAAATGGTAAAAGTTTTAAGGAATAATGGGATCGAAGTTAAATATATATTGAAAGATAATGAAGGACACGGATTTCGCAATGAAGAAAACAGGATTGAACTGTACAAAGAAATCGAATTGTTTTTGAACAAACATCTGTACAATAAAGACGAGTCGGTCAGGGAAAATAACACTCCCCCGGTACCCTGAGATCACCCTGAACAGTCGCCGTTGGAAAAACAGGCATGCACCTGGCATGACCATACCGATTAAAAACAGCCGGAATGTCAATCAATATGACTTGCGAATGGGCACAGGTAAAAACAGAAAATATCCGTAAGTTTGTTAAGGAAATGAACGGGTTGTTTTCCGGATAAAATGAAAGATGTTTTCAGACATATTATCGGATATTTAACAGGCATGCTGGTTTTTGCCCTTGCAATTCCGTACGGATTGTATATGTTATCAATACATGATCCTTTGATACAAACTGAT
>CAZWFM010000214.1:0-4246 GCA_964633185.1 uncultured Bacteroidales bacterium
TCAGACTTGCTGTAAACGGGAAGATACCTGTTGAACATTTTGGACGCACCGGAGGCATTATCCATTCACCCGACGAGGTGCTGGAAGCATTAAAAACTATTTTAATTAAGAAATGATGAATATTGAATCTGAAACATTGACAATGGACATACAGGAAATTATTCAGGAAGAGAATCTTGTATACAGGAAAACATCTTGTATGACGAATGACATCTTATCGTTTTGTCCCGGCTGCGGGCATGGAGTGATCCACCGTCTTACAATGGAAGTAGTTGACGAAATGGGAATACAGTCAGATACTATTGGGATCGCTTCGGTTGGATGTTCTGTTCTTGCTTACGATTTCATGGATATTGATATGACGCAAAGTGCTCATGGAAGAGCACCTGCGGTAGCAACGGGAATTAAGAGATGCTGGCCTGATAAATATGTTTTTACATACCAGGGAGACGGCGATCTGGCAGCCATTGGAACTGCAGAAACAATACATGCCTGCAACAGGGGAGAGAATATTACCATCATATTTGTGAATAACGGTATTTACGGAATGACAGGAGGTCAAATGGCTCCAACTACCCTTGAGGGAATGAAATCATCGACGACTCCTTATGGACGAGACATTGGTTTAATGGGCAATCCCTTAAAGATCAGTGAGCTTGTGAGTCAGTTGCCGGGGACTTATTATGTTACACGCCAGGCAGTACATTCACCTTCTCATGTCAGGAAAGCAAAAAAAGCCATGAGGAAAGCTTTTGAAAGCCAGAAAGAAAAGAAAGGTTTATCACTCATAGAGTTTGTCTCCAATTGCAATTCGGGATGGAAAATGACTCCTGTGCAGGCAAACAAGTGGCTGGAAGAAAATATGCTTCCGTTTTATCCGCTGGGTGACTTGAAAGTAGACGGGAAACTTATTACATAATATTTTCTCTTAATCATTACATCATGAACGAAGAAATCATTATTGCCGGTTTTGGTGGTCAGGGTGTGTTATCTATGGGAAAAATACTTGCTTATTCAGGTATTATGCAACAGATGGAAGTTAGCTGGATGCCATCCTACGGACCGGAAATGCGGGGAGGAACTGCAAATGTTACGGTAATTCTTAGTGATGACAGGATAAGTTCGCCTATTGTCAATCATTATGATACTGCCATTATCCTGAACCAGCAATCGATGGATAAATTTGAATCCATGGTGAAACCCGGTGGATTATTATTGTATGATACAAATGGGATTTCAAGGCATCCTGATAGAAAGGATATTGAGATCTACCAGGTGGAAGCTACAACAGAAGCCACCAAAATGGGTGCTGCACGTGCATTCAATATGATTGTCCTGGGTGCTTATCTTAAGATCAAACCACTCGTCGAATTTGATAATGTTGTCAGCGGACTGGAAAAATCACTTCCTGAAAGGCACCATCACCTCATCCCAATGAATATAGAAGGTATAAAGAAAGGACTGGAGATTGTCAGAAGGGCAAAAATTGCCTGAATTTTCCCTATAAATCGTATTTCCGGTTTCTAATTACTTCATTTTAAATGATTAACATCACTTTTAACAGGTAACAGCCGACAATTATTTTGTTGATAAATATCCTTTTCAACGAATAAGACTTCTCATCCTTTATTACTCAACGTTGATAAGTGCTTTCCGTAACACTATATAGAATGTTACAAAGTTATACAACAATGAAAGCGATACTCATCAGCACAATCATTTTAAGCATATCAGTACCGTCTCTTTTTGCAAGAGAAGATGCCGGGAACGAGGCAAAAGCACATTATGGACTAGCAGCATCTTATATTAATACAGGCACAGGCCAGGGAGCCGGTTATACCATAAATGCAAGTGTAACAAAAGGAAGAAAATCACTGGAAGCAGGTATTTTATATAGTGAACGTGAATCCAAAATATCAGGAACCGATATTAAATACAGAATTTATCTGGGAGCACTTGACCGATTGAATAGTGGGAATAAAATTTATACTGCATATCTGCAATACAACTTAGTCTATCAAAAGGGTACTTCATATTCACCTGAACTGGTTACAATGGATGATCAGACTTACCTGGTTAACACTGATCCGGGTACAATTGCTACCATGGGACATTTTATTGCATATGGCAATCAGATACGCTTAATGAAAAACTTATTTTTCGATACTTCTCTTGGTCTGGGCTATTATATAGGATCTCTTGACAAAGTAAATGGTCCGGGTACCTGGGGAATTCATAATGAAAATAGCGGATTTACATATTCTTTTAAGATAGGTTTCGGATATATGTTTTGATAACAACTTAAGAAGTTGGAACAAATTATTCCAAAACAAAATTCTTCAGCAAAAAAGAAATTTACTGGTATAAATGATTTCGGATAATAAATTCATATACCTTATCATACAAAAAATACCTCACATCTCTTTCTTCTTTTAGTGCTTTACGGATAAAGCTTGAGGAGATCTCAATTCTGGGAGCATCTTTCAGGAATGTTATATTCAGGTGTTGTGAGTAGTCTGTATTTTCATTTGTATTTCTGGGATAAATGTATCTGTGGTATCTGTGGATGATCTGTTCATGATTTTTCCATTTGTGAAATGTTACCAGACTGTCGGAACCCATTAAAAGGATGAATTCTTTTTTTGGATGCCTTTCCGAAAGATAGGTCAGTGTATCAATTGTATAAGAGGGCTTTGGCATTCTGAATTCAATATCGCACAGGGTAAAGCGCTCATCATTCCCAATGGCAAGTTCTACCATCTCAAGCCTGAGTTGATCGTTCAACAATGATTTTTTACTTTTTAACGGATTGTGCGGACTGATGATGAACCAAACTTGTTTCAGATCTGTATACTCAACCAAATAATTGGCAAGTGCCATATGACCAATATGAATCGGATTAAATGATCCAAAGAATAGTCCGGTTTTCATACACACAAAATTTAATTTTTATGGTTGTACGCCTGCCTGTCCCATTGGGCAGGGAACTCTCGATGAGCCCCAAAGGGCTCGATGTAGTCAATTTTATTCATGTTTTTATTGTATTTAACAGAATAAAATTCATGTTCGTTTCATAATACCTGTTTTGGGCAGGAAACTATATAGATTAATTCACTTTATTAATAAAAAGCGTATACTTACTGACTAAGAAATTCTTTCACAATATCAGAAGCCTTTTTTACGGCATCATCCAGGTTCTCGTTTATGATAATATGATCAAATTTTTTGGCATAGGTATTTTCCATGTTAGCTTTTCGCAGTCGCTTCGCTATGGTTTCTTCAGTCTCTGTTTTTCTGCTGCGCAGGCGTTGTTCCAATGCGTCAAGTGACGGAGGTTGAATAAAAATGGTGATAGATTCTTCTTTATATCTCCTTTTAATACTCATTGCACCATTTACATCAACATCAAATATCACATTTTTACTCATGCTTTTTAACCTTTCCACTTCAATTTTCAGTGTGCCATAATATTGATTCGGATAAACTTCTTCCCATTCCAGGAACTCATTGTCTTCAATTTTTGACTTAAAAGAATCAATAGTCAGAAAATAATAATCTTTCCCATCTACCTCTCCGTCTCTGATTTTTCTGCTGCATGCAGATATGGAAAAAGAAAGGTTAAATTCTTTCAATTCAAGAATTTTTCTTGAAATTGTAGATTTTCCTGTTCCTGAAGGACCTGATAGTATTATAAGTTTTCCTGCCATATTCATTGTGAATTATAATACATTCATGAGTTGTTCTTTGATCTTTTCGAGTTCATCTTTCATCTGAACTACTATTTTTTGAATTTCGGAATGATTTGCTTTGGAACCAATTGTGTTAATTTCTCTCCCCATTTCCTGTGTAATAAATCCAAGCTTTTTTCCAACGGTATCGTTTTCTTTCAATACATCAAAAAAATAGCTGCAATGATTTTCAAGACGAACTTTTTCTTCTGTGATATCTATTTTTTCAAGGTAGTAGATCAATTCCTGTTCAAACCTGTTCTGATCGACTTTATCCTTTTCAAATACTTCTGAGATGTTCGATTCAATTCTTTCCCGGATGCTTTTGATACGATCATCTTCAAATGGTTCAATCTCCTTAAGTTTTGTCAATATTACCTCTATTCTCGAAGTAATATCTGCCTGCAATGCACTACCTTCCTGCTTTCTGAAATTATCTATTGCCTGAATGGACTCGTTTAATTTTTGCATTACTGCTTTCCATTCTTCCTCATCAAGTTCTTCCTTATCAATTTTCA
>CAZWFM010000215.1:0-4243 GCA_964633185.1 uncultured Bacteroidales bacterium
AGTACTCTAAAAAATTTCTTCATCAACTGGTATCCAGCCAGCTCGATATGGATCGCCTGGATTATATCAAACGCGACAGCTTCTTTACAGGTGTAACTGAGGGGACTATCGGAACTGACCGCATTATAAAGATGCTTAATGTTTTGAATGATAATCTGGTAATTGAAAAAAAAGGGATTTATTCGGTTGAAAAATTTCTTATTGCTCGCAGGTTAATGTATTGGCAGGTATATTTGCACAAAACCGTTATGGCATCTGAATACTTGCTGGTAAAAATGTTACAACGTGCCAAAAGCCTTGCCAGTATGGGTGAAGAAATATTTGCAACTCCATCGCTTTCTTTTTTCCTTGATCAGCGAGTTAGTGCCGATAACTTTAAAGAACAGCAGGAGGAAATACTATCGAATTTTGTCAATCTGGATGATTCCGATATACTCTCATCTGCAAAAGTATGGACAACACATCATGACAAAGTGCTGTCTTTTCTTGCTCAAAACCTTTTGGACAGAAGATTGCCAACAGTAATATTAACTGAAGATAAGCCGAAAAAAGAAATGGAATCCCGCATAAAGAATAACATTATTGATACGTTTGGCTTTTCAGAAGAAGACACAGCATACTTATTGATATCCGGTGAAATCTCAAATTCAGCATTCAGCAGTATGGATGATATGATCCAGATTTCAACGGGCAATAATGAGACCAAAGATCTTTCTGAAGTTTCTGACATTCTGAATGTTCCTTACCTTCAGAGGTCCGAAAAAAAATATTTTATATGTTTTCCGAAGAATTGTGGAGTATAAATTATATTCTCTACTTTTGCATCCAAATTTTAAACTATGGAATTTACTGCACAAATGATTGCTGATTTCCTTAAAGGAAGTATTGAAGGGGATCCGCAAGAAAAAGTTGACAATATTTCAAGAATTGAAGAAGGGACGAAAGGAACACTGGCATTTATAGCTAATCCGAAATATGAAAAATATATTTATACTACGGGGGCTTCAATTGTATTAGTAAATAAAAATTTTAAACTTGACAAAAAAGTGTCTCCAACCCTTATCAGAGTTGAAGATGCATATCAGGCATTTGCTTCACTTCTAAATCTTTACATGAGCCAGTTGCCTCAGAAAACAGGAATTGATCCTAACAGTTACATTAGCGATACAGCATCATATGGTAATGATTGTTATATCGGAGCATTTGCCTTCTTAGGCGACAATGCAACAGTGGGAAACAATGTAAAAATATATCCTCAGGTATATGTGGGAGATAATGTTACAATTGGAGACAATACAATATTGTACCCCGGAGTTAAGATCTATAAGGATTGTGTAGTTGGTAAAAATTGCATTTTACATGCCAGTACTATAGTGGGATCTGATGGTTTTGGTTTTGCTCCCGGTGAGGGAACCTATCAAAAAATTCCTCAAATCGGGAATGTGATCATCGAAGATAATGTGGAAACAGGATCAAATGTATCTATCGACCGTGCAACTATTGGATCAACAATTATCGGAAAAGGTGCTAAACTTGATAATCTGATTCAAATTGCCCATAATGTTGAAATAGGTGAGAATACCGTTGTTGTTGCACAGGCAGGTATAGCCGGATCAACTAAAATTGGTAAGAATTGTATGATTGCAGCACAGGCAGGTATCGTTGGGCATCTTACCATTGCAGATGAAGTGAAAATCGGTGCACAATCGGGTGTTGCCAATTCTCTCAAGAATAAAGGAGAAATAGTACTTGGTTCACCTGCACATAATTTTTCTGAAACCAGAAGGTCGATGATCATTTACAAAAAATTACCTGAGATGTACTCCCGATTAAATGAGTTGGAAAAAAAGCTGAATGAACTCCGTGAAAACAACACATAGTATTATTAAACCCCATTTGACAGGATTTTTATATCTTTCGCTCTCAATAAATCAAATGTTCAGTTTCTGATATGATGGAAAAGCAGAAAACCATTTCAAAACCTATTACACTTAAGGGAAAAGGATTACATAGCGGACGTGAAGTCGAACTTACTTTGAAACCTGCTGATCCGAATTCCGGTTATATATTTAAACGTATCGATCTTGAAAAGACCCCCCTGGTGCATGCTTTAGCTGAAAATGTTGTGAATACTTCCAGAGGAACAACGATCGAAGAAAATGGTGTACAGATTATGACAATTGAACATGTGTGTGCTGCTTTATCAGGAAGTGAAATCGATAATGTGATTGTTGAAGTGAACGGTCCGGAGGTTCCCATACTTGATGGTAGCTCAAAGCATTATATCAAAGCTATCAAAGATGTAGGAATTGCAGAACAGGATGAGGAAAAGGAATATTATTCAATCAAAGAAAAAATTGAATATAAAAATGAGAAGAACGGTGTAAAAATAGTAGCTTATCCTGATGATGGTTTTGGAATAGATGTTCATATTGACTTTAATTCGAAAGTATTAGGTTGCCAATATGCAACTATGAACAATATAAAAGAATTCGAGAAAGAAATAGCAGGATGTAAAACTTTTGTCTTTGTCCACGAACTGGAAGCTCTTGCAGCCAACAACCTGATCAAAGGAGGGGACCTGGACAATGCCCTTGTTATTGCTGATAAACAGATATCAAAAGAAAAATTGGATAAACTCTCCGAGTTGTTTCATAAACCCAAAATTGAAGTTCTTCCTGAAGGATATTTTAACAACACTGAATTAAGCTTTCAAAATGAACCTGCACGTCATAAATTGCTGGATATTGTCGGAGATCTTTCACTAGTAGGCATGCCAATTAAAGCCAAGATAATAGCATTTAAACCGGGACATCATGCAAACACTGAACTGGCTAAAATAATCAGAAGGCACATGAAAAGGGAAAAATCAAAACCCCTTCCTCCTCCGTATGATCCTGATATCCCTCCCCTTTTTGATATTCATGAAATTAAGAAAAGACTTCCACACCGACCGCCATTCCTGCTGGTTGATAAGATTACTTTTATGGATGATTGGGAAATTGCCGGAATTAAAAATGTAACAATGAATGAAGCTTTTTTTATAGGACACTATCCGGAAGAGCCAATTATGCCTGGAGTTTTGCAAATCGAAGCTATGGCTCAGGTTGGAGGCATATTGTTATTGAGTAAAATCCCTGATCCTGAAAATCATGTGCTGTATCTTCTTAAAATTGAAAATATTAAATTTAAACACAAGGTAATTCCGGGAGACACATTGAATATTCAAATGAGGCTCTTGGAACCGGTTAAACGAGGTATTGCTCTGACTTTTGGCCGCGTTTTCGTTGGCAACACACTTGTTATGGAGGGTCAGTTTATGGCCCAACTGGCTAAAAAACAAGACATTGATAATACCTAGAATCTACTAATTATCTGATAAGTTTAAAGCATTCCAAATGATACACAAACTCGCTTATATAGATCCTAAAGCTAAAATTGCCAAGAATGTTGTTATTGATCCGTTCGCAAGTATTTCTAAAGACGTTGAAATCGGAGAAGGAACCTGGGTAGGATCCAATGCTGTTTTGCTGGAGGGCGCACGAATTGGTAAAAACTGTAAAATCTTCCCCGGAGCTGTTATTTCAGGTATTCCCCAGGATTTAAAGTTTGCCGGTGAAAAAACAACTGCTGAAGTTGGCGACAGTACCACAATTCGTGAATTTGTTACTTTAAATCGTGGAACAAAAGCAAAAGGATTTACAAAAATCGGCAGCAATTGCCTCATTCAATCATACGCCCATATTGCACATGATTGTACCCTGGGAAACAACGTTATACTTGGCAGTCATGCCGGACTGGCCGGTGAAGTTGAGGTCGATGATTTTGCGATTGTAAGCCCATATTCAATTGTACACCAGTTCGTAAGAATTGGAAAGCACTGTTTCGTTCAGGCTGCCGGCAAAGTAGGTAAGGATGTTCCTCCATACATTCTAGCCGGGAGAGAACCTCTGTCCTATACGGGCATTAATTCGATCGGCTTGAGAAGAAAAAATTTCAAAAAAGAAACGATCTACGAAATCCAGGAAATTTACAGGATAATTTATCAGAGAGGTATGAATATATCGGATGCTATCAGATATATCGAAACCAATTCGCCGGCAACCGATGAGCGGGATGAAATCATCCTGTTCATAAACAACTCCAAAAGAGGTATTATTCGTGGTTATTTTGATAATGATGAATAAATCTCTATAGCTTTCTTCTTAAACTGTTCCATCCCATCGACTGAATTTCCGTATAG
>CAZWFM010000216.1:0-4219 GCA_964633185.1 uncultured Bacteroidales bacterium
TGGATACCTCACCTATAGGAAGATTGTATGCAGCAATTTCAAAAGGATAAACCATGCGGAAAGCAGAAAACCACCCCAGATTTCCTCCGACTTTGTGATTTGGATCTACTGTGGCTTCATCCAATACTTTTTCAAAAGGTTCGCCAGCCACCAATTTGGCTCTCACCTTCATTATGGAGTCATAAACCTTTATTGTATCTTGGGGTAGACTATTGTAACTGATTTGAAATAAAATATGCTTACCAGAGATTTCTTCCAGTGATCTTTTATAAGCTTCAACGACCATTGAGTCTAATTTCTCATCATTTTCTAAGTATGAATCTGTTAACTGAGTTGTATAGTTATCCATTTCTTCGATAAATGAACTCATGGTATCATAGCCCAAATTCTCTGCTTCCAGGACTTTGAGCTTATAATTAATGAATAAATCAATGTATTCGTCAATGGATTTTTGATGATCTTCAGCGATACTTTTGTTTTTATTATAAATTCTTAAAAATTCATCTTTACTTATTTCTTTACTGTCAATTTTCATTAAAACTTCAGGATTTGTTTGTGAAATGGCCAATTGAAGCGTGAAAATGGTCGCTGTAAATAATAGTATGTGTTTCATGCGAATATTTTTATATTAAATATTTGTTTTTTAATTGTTTACAAGACATAATTTTAGCATCTTTTTTATTAACCCAAGGTACTTACCAAATAAAATATTTTCATGTTCTTATTGTGAAAAGCATGAAGATATTTTAATGGACGTTTCATTTGAAAAAGTTTTATTCTTTATTTTAATACAAACGATTTTCGAAAATTTATATTATCTGCTATAGTTAGGTGCTTCACGAGTAATAGTTACATCGTGAGGATGACTCTCTGTAACTCCTGAACTGGTTACCCTAACAAATTTTGCCATCCTTAACATTTCAATGTTTTTTGCTCCGCAATATCCCATACCTGCTCTTAATCCACCCAAAAGTTGATAGATAACTTCAGACAGAACTCCTTTGTAGGGTACTCGAGCTACAATTCCTTCAGGTACTAATTTTGAAACTTCTTCTTCAGGATCCTGGAAGTAACGATCTCCTGAACCCTGTTGCATGGCTTCAATTGATCCCATTCCTCTGTACGATTTGTATTTGCGGCCATTATAAATGATCGTTTCTCCGGGTGATTCCTCAACCCCGGCAAATAGTGAACCGGCCATAATTGAATGAGCGCCTGAAGCAATTGCCTTCACAATGTCTCCGGAGTAACGTATACCTCCGTCTGCAATGATCGGAATTTTTTTGTCTTTAACCACATCTGCCACACCGGAAATTGCAGATAATTGAGGAACACCAACTCCTGCAATAACACGGGTTGTACATATTGATCCCGGTCCAATACCTACTTTAAGAGCATCAGCACCCGCTTGAATTAAATCAGCAGCTGCATCAGCAGTAGCTATATTTCCAACGACAATATCTATATTGAAAAATTTCTTTTTTACTTCTTTTAAAACTTGGATTACCGCTTTTGAATGTCCGTGAGCAGTATCAATAATCAAAGCATCAACATCGGCTTTGACCAAAGCTTCAGCTCTGTCAAGAGTGTCAGGAGTAGTTCCTATTGCTGCTGCAACTCTTAGCCTCCCTTTCGGATCCTTACAGGCATTTGGTCTGTCCTTTGCTTTGGTGATGTCTTTGTATGTTATTAATCCGATTAATTTGTTATGATTATCAACTACCGGTAGTTTTTCAATTTTATAATTCTGAAGAATATCAGCTGCTTTTTCAAGATCTGTTTCCTGGCTTGTAGTAATGATATTTTCTGAAGTCATTACTTCACTGATCTTCCTGTTCATATCACGTTCAAATCTCAGGTCACGATTTGTTACAATTCCTATTAAAGAATGAGAATTATCGATAACAGGGATACCTCCGATTTTATATTCCTGCATTAACTTAAGCGCATCGCCAACAGTTCGTTCCTTTTGTATGGTTATTGGATCATAAATCATTCCGTTTTCTGCGCGTTTTATTGTTTTGATCTGTTTGGCCTGTTCTTCAATTGACATGTTTTTATGAACAACACCAATTCCTCCTTCCCGCGCAATGGCAATCGCCATGGTTGCTTCAGTTACTGTATCCATTGCAGCAGAGATTATGGGTGTATTGAGAATAATATTTCTGCTGAACATGGTCTTAAGGTCAACTTCTTTTGGTGCTACTTCAGAATATGCAGGAACAAGCAATACATCATCGAAAGTCAAACCTTCTGATATTATTTTGTTCGATAAGAAAGACATTACAAAGAATTATTAATGATTTAAATTTTGCGAAATTACAAAAATTGAGCGAATAAAAGCGGTACAGGAGGCTGGCATAGAAAATTAATTTTAACATCTGTTGCTAAATCTGTAATAATCATTAAAATTCAACATATACTTTACAACAATAACATTCTTAAGCAAATGTTTATGTACTTGTTTATTAGCTCGAAGATTGTTTGGTAATATTACAAATTAGATAGTAAGAAAAGGAATTCAATGAATTAAAAACATTCTGATTTTAATAATTTTTAAGATTTTTGGAGTATTGTTACTAATTTATGAATGAACACCTCGAAATATTAAAAAAATACTGGGGACACAACTCATTTCATGCAACTCAATTTCAAATTATTGAATCTATTTGTAATGGAAATGATACTCTCGGATTGATGCCAACCGGTAGTGGAAAATCGATCACTTTTCAGGTTCCGGCCCTTGAAATGGATGGAGTATGTCTGGTCATCTCGCCGTTAATAGCTTTAATGAATGATCAGATCAATAGGCTAAATGCATTGGGAATAAAAGCAAAAGCTGTTCATTCGGGGATGAGTTATAATGAAATAAAGATAAGTCTTGACAATGCAGTCTACGGAGCATATAAGATCTTATATCTTTCCCCTGAAAGGTTAAAGACAGATATTTTCAGTGCTAAAGTTCAACAAATGAACATATCTTTTATTACAGTTGATGAAGCACATTGCATATCTGAGTGGGGTTATGATTTCAGGCCTTCATACCTGGAGATTGGAAAGCTGAGAGAATCTTTGCCGGAAGCACCGGTTCTTGCCTTAACAGCTACTGCAACAAACGAGGTAGTTGAAGATATACAGGAGAAATTAAAATTCAGGAGTAAAAATGTAATCAGGGGAGAATTTACTCGCGAAAATCTGGTTTATTTTGTAAGATATACTGACAGTAAGATTGCTGATTTATCAAAAGTTGTAAAAAGTATTCATGGTACAGGCATTGTTTATTTAAGAAGCAGGAAGAAAACCCGCGAAATAGCAGAGCATTTAAAAAGAAATAATATCAGTGCTGATTATTTTCATGCAGGACTCAGCTATGATAGCAGAGTACTTAAACAGGGGAAATGGAGTTATGATGAAATCAGGATCATGGTAGCTACCAATGCTTTTGGAATGGGCATTGATAAGTCTAATGTGAGGTTTGTGATACATATGGATTTGCCTGACTCACCTGAGTCTTATGTTCAGGAAGCTGGCAGAGCAGGAAGAGACGGTAAGAAAGCCTTTGCAGTTTTATTGGTAAATAACAATGATAAAAATATCGCTAAGAAGCGCCTTGCAAATGCTTTTCCTGAGATTTCAGAGATCAAGAGAATTTACCATGCCATGGCTAATTATTTACATGTACCGTATGGAGGTGGCAAGGGAGTGGCATATGATTTTAAGCTATTTGATTTTGCTTCTACCTATAAGCTGAATAGCGTAATGGCATTTAATGCATTAAAAATGCTGGAAAAACACGGGTATATAGAACTGACTGATGAAGTAAATAATCTCTCAAGAGTCCTTTTTATTCTTGGCAGGGATGATTTATATAAATTTCAGATCAAGAATCGAAAATTTGACGGGTTTATTAAGTTATTACTGAGGTCATATACAGGGTTGTTTAATGATTATACTCCAATTGATGAAAACATACTTGCCAGACGGGCAAATATAAAACGCGATCTGGTCTACAACTATCTCATCAAACTAAGTCAAATGAAAGTAATAAGTTACATACCCTCCCGTAAATCTCCTCTGCTGATTTTTGCGGAAGAGAGGCTGGATGAGAAATCTTTATATATATCACATAAGTTTTACACGGAGAGAAAGAAACGATCTGAACAAAGAATAAATGCTATGCTTAACTATGCCTTTAATAAAGATGAATGCAGGAATAATT
>CAZWFM010000217.1:0-4219 GCA_964633185.1 uncultured Bacteroidales bacterium
GTTACACCGGCACCGGAGTAATAACTCGCTTTCAGATCAAAAGAATAAATCGATGCTTCCAGGTTATTTCGGGCATGGTCAAGCGATGTGCCAATGCCCACATTGATCAGACTGTCTTTTTTGCCTGAGGAACTTTGTGTAGCAAGATTGATCCAATATTGTTTGAGGATATCGTATGTGATCTCTTCATTTGACCGGAATGCCGAAGCAATAAATTTTATTGAAAATTTATCATTCGGATGATAGTTTAAAGACAATGCTCCCAGGTATGTTTCGAATTTATCGATCTCCTGACCTTCATAGAATACAGTAAAGTTAAATCCTTGTGACAGGGAACCGAAATTGGTACTTCGGTTTTCAGGTACCCGGTTAAATTTATTTGTTGAATAATTTGCCAAAACTCCCAATTCAAGATTTTTTGACAGGTCGTAGGTAAGGTATGATTGCAGGTCGGTAAAAGAGGGTTTGTAGTCACCCTTTGTGTCGAGTGTCCCCAGGACATACTTTGTGGTTTTGTAGCGTACCCCGGTGTTGTGTGTGAACTTCCGGGTTTTTGAACTTCCCTGCACATGAATAGAACCACCCAATAAGCTTGCAGACACAGAACCACCCAGTTTGGAAGGTTGCCTGTATTTGATATCAAGTACAGAAGATAATTTATCGCCATATTCGGCATCAAATCCGCCGGCAGAAAATTGAATGGAGGAGATCATCGACGGATTCACAAAACTCAATCCTTCCTGCTGTGCCGACTGTACAAGCAGTGGCCTGTAAATTTCAATATCATTCACATAGATCAGGTTTTCGTCATAGCTGCCGCCCCGAACGGAATACTGCGATGACAACTCACTACCGGAGACAACACCCGGTAAGGTTTTCAGAATGGATTCAATGTTACCGCTTGGATTCGGCAACTGATCCAGTGATTTAATATCGATCGGAACAAGTGTATTCTCCCGGTTTTTTATGCCAAATACTTCCACATCCTCGAGTTCTTTCACTTCCTGTTTCAGTTGAATATTCCGGATACGGGTTTCGGCAGGTTGCAGACGAAGAGTAATTCTGTGTGTTTCATAGCCAAGGAAGTATACCAAGAAGACCAGGTCTTCATTGGCAGGAACCTGAAGAGAAAAGGCCCCGGTTTTATCCGTTACGGTCCCAATACTCATATCCTCAATTCCCACTGAGGCGGAAAAGAGAGCATTGCCTTTTTCGTCCGTTACTATACCTTTAATGGTGGCAGTTTGTTGTGCATTGCAAATAACGGATGCAAAGAAAAGAAGGATATAAAAACCTGACCTGATTTGATTCATCACTAGTTTCAGCTATTCACTTACCTGAAAAAAACTCAAAGAATAAAATAAAATTGTGAATATACAAGCTTTTCTTGAGGTGACATAAGCCAAAAAAGCAAATTCCATTTTCTGGTTGCTGTTGAATCGTGGAACTGGGGAATTACTTAATTAATAATTAATAATTAAAAATTAATAATGAAGAATTGGAAGACGGAAGAAGAATTAGCCCCTTCATAAGGCTTATTATAATACTTCAGTTAACCAGTTAATCAATTCTCCAGTTAATCATTTGTATTGTTTAGAGTTGAGTAGTTGATTAGTTGAGAAGGTGAGAAGATCAGAAGATGAGAAAATGAGAAGATAAGACTTGCGACTTAAGACCAATGACTACTATTCAATCTCCATCTCCTGATATTCCACGTCTTTTTTCTCATACTTCTTAAAGTCGCCCCGTTTCAGTGCTTTGAAGAACTCAGCCCATGCAAAGGCATTGAAGATCTGGTAGGAAGGATACTGTCCCTGGTTAAAAGTCTCCCTGTATTGCTGATTCAGGATATGCTGGAAATTGGCCCTTGCGCTGGGAGTTTCATCGAGTATGATCTGTGTTTTCAGCAAGGCAATATTTTTTCGTGCATTGTCCATATCGTCATCGGGAAGTTTCAGGTTGAGGAATGCTTCTTTAAATTCTTCGTACGATTTCCAGGGATAGACCACCACTTCGTCGATCATAAATGTATCGGTTTGCAGAATAATATCAAGCGTAAAGAATGGTTCTTCAAGGTTGTCAGGGACGGTTATTATTTTACGCTTGTAACCAACAGTTGAAAGCATAATGCTGTCATTCGCTTCGGTAACCAGGGTAAATTTTCCGTGTTGGTCCGTGATGGTTCCCCTGTAGTTGTTCAGTATAAGTATATGCGCATAGGGGAGTGGCTGCAAAAGTTCATCCGTCAGTCGACCCGTGAACTGCACAAGGTTCCTTTCATCCTTATCTTTAAACAGCTGAGCCTGAATAACAAAAGTTTGTATTGCTGTGATAAGAGTAAGAAGCAGTATCCTCTTCATATTTTGCCTTTGCTTGTTTACCAAACCTTCCAAAGGTAATTATTTTGAAATACTTTTGTTCTTTTTAACTGCGTACATGCTGTTAAATTTGGTTAAATTGAAAAACAAGCCTAACTTGTAAACTGTTAACCTGTAGTCAGGAAATGATCACACAAAAAGAAATAACATTGCAGGGGTATAGCAGAGGGTATCACCTGATAACCTCTCTGATCACAGGTCATCTGGGTGAACTCCCCGATCGCGGATTATTGCACATTCATGTGAAACACACCTCAGCAGGTATTACACTGAATGAGAATGCAGATCCTTCCGTACGTGCCGATTTCGAGACTTTCTTTGATGATCTTGTTCCTGAAAGCTATTCCGGATTTTCCCATACGCTCGAAGGTTTGGACGATATGCCGGCTCATCTGAAGGCATCCATTATTGGTCAGAATATTACTGTACCGATAACGAACGGCATGCTGAACCTGGGAACCTGGCAGGGCATTTATTTTTGTGAATTCAGAAACCATGGAAGCTCACGACGGCTTGTGCTGACCGTATACAGTTAAACGTGTTTAATAAAAGTCTATGTTCAGTGATAAAGACATCCGACAAATTCAGGAAAAAGGCATTACCGATGATCAGATACTATGGCAGTTGTCTGTTTTCAGGAAAGGAATAACGCCTATCAAACTGAACCGGGCGGCATCGGTTGACGACGGCATCATTCACCTGGATGATAAAGATATTGACCGGTACATTTCTGATTTCAATTCAGCAAACAATATTCAAAAGATAAAATTCATTCCTGCTTCGGGGGCAGCAAGCAGGATGTTCAAAGCATTGTTTGAGTTTATGGATTCGGCAGATGAGCAGAAGATTCATGAGAATGAATATGTAGCGACTTTTTTTGGAAATCTGCACAAGTTTGCTTTTTACAATACACTGGAAAATAAAATTCACGATAAAGGTGAATCGCTTAGTCGATTGCTGGATGAAAAAAAATACAAAAGGATACTGCAATACCTTCTTACTGAAAAGGGATTGAATTATAGAGATCTTCCCAAGGGGTTGCTTCAATTCCACCGATACGAAGGGAATAGCAGAACACCTTTTGAAGAGCATATAGGAGAAGCTGTTCAGTATGCGAAAACAGAGAACGGAAGGATTTCTCTGCATTTTACCGTGTCACTCGAACATCTGGAGGAGTTCAGGAATTTGTTGCATGCTATCCGACCTGTATACGAACAGAAAAACGGAATCATCCTCGATGTGAGTTTCTCTGCTCAGAAACCCTCGACAGATACTATGGCTGTAGATGCCGATAATCAACCTTTCAGGGAAGACGATGGCAGTATAGTATTTCGTCCGGGCGGACACGGAGCTTTGATCGATAACCTGAATGAACTGGATGCGGATATCATTTTCATAAAGAACATTGATAATGTGGTCCCTGAAAAACTCAATGCACCAACAATCCGGTATAAAAAAGCACTTGCAGGAGTTCTTCTTGAAACACAAAAAAAGGTTTTTGAACTTTTGCATGAATTGGATGCCAGTGTTCCTTCGGAGAAACGATTGCAAAAAATGTATAAGTTTATTACACGCATTTTGCATTGTATTCCATACTCAAAACCGGTTTATGCTGATGCAAGGGCATGTATTCAAAAGTTCAGGGATATTTTAAATCGTCCGATACGGGTTTGCGGGGTAGTAAAAAACCAGGGAGAGCCAGGCGGCGGGCCTTTCTGGGCGCCCAACAGCGAAGGCGATCTTAGCCTGCAGATTGTGGAATCATCGCAGGTTGACCATTCTGATGCAAAACAGGCGGAGATCTTTAAAAAATCAACACACTTTAATCCTGTAGACCTGGT
>CAZWFM010000218.1:0-4202 GCA_964633185.1 uncultured Bacteroidales bacterium
ATACACAATCTTTTGGAGAATAAAGATTTTTTTACAAAACTTGAAAAGAATTCCTTTGAGTTTGTAAAAACAAATTTTAGCAATGAGAAAATTGGAAAGGAACTTTTGAAATTTTTTGATCAACACCTGAAAAAATGAAGGTTACGTTCTGGATACTGTCAGGTATTATTTTCTATACATATTTCGGGTATACTCTTATTCTGATGATTCTTAATCTTTTCAGAAGTTTGATCAAACTCTTTAATTATAAGCAAAAACCTGAGTCCTCACTCCCTCATGTAACCTTGCTGGTTGCAGCCTATAACGAAAAGGAGGTGGTAGATAAGAAAATGAAAAATACCATAGAACTGGAATACCCTTCTGATAAATTAAAAATTGTATGGGTTACTGACGGATCTGATGACGGAACCTATGAAAAGCTTAAACAATATAAAAATGTTGAACTTCTGCACCAACCCGAGAGAAAAGGAAAAACTGCTGCCCTGAACAGGGCAATGAAACATGTGAGTACCCCATTTACTGTTTTCTGCGATGCCAATACAATGCTGGCAAAAAACTGCATTACCGAATTGATGGCAACATTTTATACCAGCAAAGTTGGTTGTGTTGCCGGTGAAAAAAGAATTGCCCGAAACCTTACCGAAGCAGCGGCAGGCATGGGTGAAAGCACATACTGGCAATACGAATCGTTGCTTAAAAGACTGGAATCAAATTTAGGATCGACGCTTGGTGCCGCCGGTGAATTGTATGCTATAAGATCAGAATTGTATGAAGAACTGAATCCTGATGTAATCATTGATGATTTTGTCAACTCATTGAATATTGCACGTAAAGGATACCAAATAAAATATGCCCCCCGCGCATATGCTTTAGAGACTCCCTCGGCAAATACCAGAGAAGAATTTAAAAGGAAAATCCGAATCGCAACAGGAGGATTTCAAACCATTACTATAATCCCTTCTCTGTTGAACATATTCAAATATGGCTTATTAAGCTTTGAATTTATCTCCCATAAAGTTTTTCGTTGGGTGTTGGTTCCTTTTTTGATCCCTGCTATCTTTCTTATAAATCTTTGGATTTGTACTTCAGAATCATGGAGTTCAATGTTATACAATGTATTATTTTGCCTTCAGCTCACTTTTTACGTGGTGACTTTGATCGGAGTCATGCTTGAAAAAAGATCCATTAAATTGAAAATAATATTCCTTCCTTATTACCTGATCTTTATGAATTTTGCCCAAATAGCCGGTTTTTTTCGCTTTTTACGTGGCAAACATTCGGTGGTTTGGGAAAAAGCAAAGAGAAGCTAATGCTATTTCTGGTTAATTAGAAGAACAAATTATACTTTTGGGGTTACAAATTTGCCTTGGAAAATACTGAAATACATGTCTGACAGGAAAGATATAGAAAGCCAGCTTAATACTATCGAAGAAGCAATTGAAGATATTCGTAAGGGGAAAATTGTAATTGTTGTTGACGATGAGGATCGTGAAAATGAAGGGGATTTTATTGCCGCTGCGGAACTGGTTACTCCTGATATTATTAATTTCATGGCTACCAATGGCCGGGGATTAATTTGCGCACCTTTGCCTGAAGAACGATGCGTTGAGCTTGACCTCGAACTCATGGTTCCCGTTAACACTTCTTTGCATTCCACACCCTTCACGGTATCAGTAGACCTGCTCGGACATGGCTGTACAACAGGTATTTCTGCCAGTGACAGGGCCAAAACCGTTAAGGCATTGATAGACACCCGAACCATCCCTGATGATTTGGGACGTCCCGGACATATTTTCCCGTTAAAAGCTAAAACTAAAGGTGTGCTGCGTAGAGCAGGTCATACCGAAGCAGCTGTTGACCTTGCCAGACTTGCAGGTCTGAAACCCGGAGGAGTGCTGGTGGAGATCATGAATGAGGATGGTAATATGGCACGCCTTCCCCAGCTTCTTGAAATTGCTGAAAGCTACCAGTTGAAAATCATTACAATCAAAAGTCTTATTGCCTTTCAGTTGCAACGGGACAGCCTAATTGAAAAAGGAGAAAGAGTAAAACTACCTACTGAATTCGGGGATTTCGAATTGATACCATTTCTTCAGAAGTCGAATGGATTGGAACACGTTGCTCTTATAAAAGGAAAATGGTCAAAGGAAGATGCGGTATTGGTAAGAGTTCACTCTTCCTGCACAACGGGTGATATATTTCACTCGTATCGATGCGACTGCGGATCGCAGCTGCATGAAGCCATGCGCCGTATCGATAAGGAAGGTCAGGGTGTAATTGTATACCTGAACCAGGAGGGACGTGGCATCGGATTGTTTAATAAAATCAAGGCATACAAGCTGCAGGAACAGGGAAGAGACACCGTTGAAGCCAATGAAGACCTCGGGTTTGAGGATGATGAGCGTGATTATGGTGTCGGTGCAAGTATTTTGCATGACCTGGGACTGGGAAATATCAGGTTGCTGACCAATAATCCCGTAAAGAGGGCTGGATTGGAGGGTTATGGACTTACCGTAGTTGAAAATGTACCCATTGAGATCCCTCCCAATAAGTACAACCAGTTTTATCTGGAAACAAAAAGAACGAAAATGGGCCATTTTCTGGAATTGGTTCCTGATGAAAATAATAAAGAGAAGAGGAAAGCAAAAGAATCCAAATCTTAATCCCTGGTAAAATGCCGGAACCCCTGCAAATTGTATTTATGGGTACCCCCGATTTTGCGGTGGGATCGCTTAAAGCCCTTATTGATTCGGGACAGCAGATTGCAGCGGTTGTTACTGCACCTGATAAACCTGCAGGAAGAGGGAAACAGTTGCAATCTTCACCTGTAAAAAAATATGCTCTGGAAGCAGGAATAAATCCTATCCTGCAGCCAACCAATCTGAAATCACCTGAGTTTATCAAAGAATTAAAATCATTGAAACCTGATATTTTTCTGGTGGTAGCTTTCCGTATGCTGCCTGAAATTGTGTGGGCAATACCTCCGAAAGGAACCATTAATTTGCATGCCTCACTCCTGCCCGATTATCGTGGTGCGGCACCCATAAACTGGGCGATAATAAACGGAGAAAAAGAAACAGGTGTAACCACCTTTTTTATTGAAAAGGCAATCGATACGGGCAAGATCATCTTTCAGCAAAAAGTACCTATTCATCCTGATACATACGCAGGTGAACTGCACGATGTTCTTATGACCAAGGGAGCCCGGCTTCTTGTAAAAACAGTTGAAGCGGTTGCTTCTGATAACGTTTCCGCAATACCTCAATCAGAATACTCAGTAAATATACAAATACATCCGGCACCTAAAATATTCAAGGAAGATTGCCGGATTAACTGGAATGATGGCGGAAAAAAAATACATGATTTTATTCGCGGATTGAATCCATATCCCACTGCATGGACAGAAATTACGAATGACGAAGTAACCTTCTTGCTTAAAATTTGTAAATCTTTTTTTGAAATAAGAAATCATGATATTAGGTCGGGATCAATACTTACAGATGGCAGACAATATTTAAAAATAGCTGTGCGGGATGGATTTATTGATATACAAAGGCTACAACTGGCAGGCAAAAAACAACTCGGCATTGAAGAATTTCTGAGAGGATTCAAGGAAATAACCAATTATCATTTAATTCCTTAAGAAGAGTATTTCAATGATCAATCATCAAGGTCATAATCAATTACGAACTCTTCTTCAGGTTCCTGCTCTTTCAATTCAATTTCAGGTACACTGATTTTTACTTCCTGGCCTTTGACTTTTTTTCTTAACTGTATTTCCTGTCCTGCAACAAGATCGGCATCGGCAGAAAGCAAATTTCGTCTGGATAGTTTTTCTTCCTTAACAGCATATATTTGAGCAATATCATTCAGCGTTTCCCCTTCCTTTACTATGTGTATGTTATTCCCGACTTCTGCCTTGTTTCTCTTGGGTTGAATGTATACTTTTTCTCCCTCAGAGAAAATCGTGTTTTCAGGCAAATCGTTATATTTCGGAAGTAACCAGTGAAATAAATCCAGTTCCTCACTTAAAGAATATATATTATCTCCTTCACGAGCCAAAATAAATTTTACCCTGTTGTTGTATGCTACCTTTCTTCCTCCTGCATATTCTACATATGCATAAGAGGATTTCGTTTTTATGGTACCGCCTGTTTTTGCAATTACCTGTTGATCATATACATAAAGTTCATTCTCCTCAA
>CAZWFM010000219.1:0-4188 GCA_964633185.1 uncultured Bacteroidales bacterium
TCAGATAATTAGAGTTCGTAAGGAGCCACTAAATAAGGTTTCGAACACTCGAAGGTGAAACCCCGGGTATAAGATTACAGGATCAAAAGGTGTTTCAACTGCCCCTTCTTTCAAGGCATTTACTTTCTATGAAACGCAAACTACAGGTCTTCGAATAAATAGAATTGTATTTTGGAATTTCTCAAAGAAGCAAGATGAGAAAAAGAGACTAACGACCAGAGACCAGTGACTTGAGACTATCTTCCGGCTCATCAATTGGCTAAGGGCGATTTATAACTGGCTTTCCAGTCTTCCCAGGATTCTGTTTTAAAATGATTTCCTCCAATAAACTTAATGATCTCATCAAATGGTTTTGCCTGCACGTATCCTTTCTGTACATGAATAATTCTGATTTGTTCATCCAGAAATACCACAGAAGGATAGCTCAATTGTCCGCTCAGAAGCGCTGCTGCCAATTCATGAAATCCTCTCGATCCCTGGGCAACAAATTTGTAAGTTTTTTCATTGAATGTAATATCTTCTTTTTGCTCTGCATTGAATTTCACGGGATAGTATCGGGCATTCATATATTCTGCAACCGTTTTATTGGAAAAGGTATTTTTATCCATAACCTTACAGTAACCACACCAGTCGGTATACACATCTACAATAATCTTTCTGGGTTCTTTTTTATTCATCTCTACTGCTTCTTCAAATGTATACCAGTTCACTAGCTGAGCATTTACGGATAAGGTCAGAAATAGAAAACCGATGAGGATCATTTTGTTCATTCCGGATTCTTGTTTATTCTTCTTGGAAGAACGCAAAATAACAAATTTTTGTTTCAAATTTTTGTTAAAGTTCGGTTAAAGAAAATAAAATAATTAACTTAAAGAGAAAAAATAAGGAGATATGAAAATTTCAGAGCTATCACCAAAAGCATTATGGAAACATTTTTATGATTTAACACAAATTCCAAGACCAAGTGGTTATGAGAAAGAAGTTACAGACTTCCTGGTTCAATTTGCGAAAAATAACGAACTGGAATATCAGAAAGATAAGGCAGGAAATGTATTGATAAGGAAAAAAGCTGTTCATGGGAAAGAAACAAGCAGAAAAGTGATCCTGCAAACGCATGTTGATATGGTTCCGCAGAAAAACAGTGACAAGAAACACGATTTTACCAAAGATGCAATTGAAACAATCATAGAGGGTGACTGGGTTAAAGCAAACAAAACCACCCTGGGTGCTGACAATGGGGTGGGAGTTGCAGCTAGCCTGGCGGTTCTGGAATCGACTGATATTCAGCAAGGTCCTTTGGAAGTTCTCTTTACTGTTAGTGAAGAAACAGGAATGGACGGCGCATTTGGTCTGCAACCGGATTTTTTGCATGGTGACATACTGATCAATCTTGATTCGGAGGAGGAGGGGGAATTGTTTGTGGGTTGTGCAGGTGGAGTTGATGCAAACATCTCATGGCAGTACAGGGTGGAACCGATTAGTGCCGGCAATGCATTTCAGCTTGATATCAAAGGACTAAGGGGAGGGCATTCCGGTTTGGATATTCATTTGGGAAGAGGGAATGCGAATAAAATACTATCACAACTGTTGCTGGATCTTAAAAAAGAATGCGATATAAAGATCTCAACTTTTCATGGAGGTGATCTGAGAAATGCAATTCCCCGTGAAGCTCTTGCTGTTATATTGGTAAGAGATTGCTATGTGGATAAACTGAAATCTGTAATAGATCAAAATTTAGAAAAATGCAAAAGCAGGTTTAAAGATAAGGAACCGGATCTGGCAATAGAGTTAACTGAACATGTTCCTGTAGAATCGGTGATGTCAGCATACGATTTTAATAAGACCATGGAAGCGATAAATTCATGCCCGGATGGTCCGATCAATATGTCTGACTTCATGCCGGGTGTTGTTCAGACTTCAACAAATTTGTCTGTGGTCAGGATTCAGGACGGAGTATGTGAAGTCCATCTGTTACTTAGGAGTTCCGACGATATTGAGAAGAAATACCTTGGGAGAGAAATAAAGAACCATTTTAAAATGGTTGATGCAAAGACTGAGTTTCTGGGTGATTATCCCGGTTGGCAACCTGATACAAATTCGGCCATATTAGCTGTAGCAAAAAAAACTTACATACAATTGTTTCATAAAGAGCCTGTTGTTAAAGTGATACATGCAGGTCTGGAATGCGGGATTATTGGTGGAAAATACTCAAATCTGGATATGATATCCATTGGTCCGACAATTCAACATCCTCATTCGCCGGATGAGAAAGTTCACATCGGATCGGTAGAAAAATTCTGGAATTTTTTAAAAGGTCTTTTGGAAGCTGTTTGACAGAATTCTAATCTGATTTTTTTTCCCTGTACAATGCAGGATCGACAACAGCGGCCATTTTTTCAGTATTCAAATTCAGACTCAGGAATTGTTTTACCTTTTCTGCAGTTTCCGACGGTCTTTCGATTGTATCTTTGTAATTTATGAAAAGTACTGCAGCATTGTGGTTGTCTTTTAACCATTCATTGGCATGCATGATCTCGTTCTTAAATGCAATTTCCAGTCTTGCAGGGTATATGTCTTCCTTTCGTTTTTTCTTGCTTACAAGCATACGATGCTGCGATTCAACAACTTCATTGAGTTCGCGCAGCATAAATATAATCTTATAATTGTATTTTCCCGGCAAATGATACAGCAGGTGGGAGATTATTTTAACAGCTTTACCTGTAGCATCTGCCAGCCATTTTTTATCCCTCCTGAGATTTTTCACTTTCTCATGCTCATAATACCCTTTCGGATTGCTTTCATCGGCTGAGCGTTTGTTATCTGTAAAGATTGGAACACCTCCGGCATCAAGCATTTGCATCATGAGTGATGTTCCGGAACGAGGCAGACCGGAGACGATCATGATCGGATTTTTAAAATCAACTTTCCTTGATTGCAGATCAGACAATTCGAACAGTGTATCCGCTTCCTCCGGTTCGTCTTTGAATACATTCTTTTTCACAAAGTATTCCTTGTGTTTTTCAGCTTGTTCGGGTTTGTACAGCTTGTTAGAATACAGATCGATCAATTTGTTTCTGACATTACCGAATGTTGGTATGATTTTAAGGCAGACTTCAAATGCATTTGCTGCATTTTCGCTGTCTTTCAAACCGAGTAAAGCTTCACCAAGCTGATAATGGGCCATGGGATGGTAATATCTAAGACCAATGGCATCGAGAGCTGCATTGGCTGCAGCTTCGTATTTCCCTTCGGCATTATATAGTAATGCCAGCCCATTGTGTGCTGATGCATTTTCAGGGTTGAATTGAAGGATTGTTTTATAACATTCTTCTGCCTTATTAAACCTGCCAAGTTTAAAATAAAGATTGGCAAGTTTTTTATTCATTGATAAAGGAATGGCGGCATCTTTGAATTTTTCTTCAACCTCCTGAACAATAGCTTCAGGTTTTTCCTTTATTATACGAATGTCAAAAATTGAAAGATTTGCCTGGCCAACATTGTTTTGGAGTGTAACTTGCCTGCGCATCTGTTTTTGCAGTTCTTTTTCAAGCTTTTGTTTTTCCTTAGGCTTTTCCTCAATTTTGGTCTCGAATTCTTTTTTGATCTCATGAATATCCCGGGCATTACCCATTGCAGTCTTTATGAATTCATTAAGCAGTTTTTCCGCTTCTTCATAAGCCCCTGTTTCAGTAAAACATTTGGCAAGTCTGAGTGCATATCTACCCTGATCCTTTTCTTTTTCATACAGGTCTTTAAGCAGTTGCATGGCCTCTTTCAACCTGAAGTTGCTTATATAAACACGTGCAAGATTGTATTTTGTCTCTGTTTCTGCTTTTTCTGCTGCTTTTTGCCTGTCTTCTCCGGGATCTTCAATATAGCCCAGGTCAATTAATTGCTGAAGAGCCTGTCTGGCTTCCAGCGGATCCTGTCTCACATTGAGTGGGTGCATGCCATCATTTCCTTTCACATCATCCCAGGAAGGGATTGTATTGATATCAATTTCCTCCTGAAATGCCTGAAGAATAGGTATTCCATCCATATCTTTTCCAACAGGCAAACCGAATAATGTCAGGATTGTTGGGGTGACATTTAAAAGGGATGCCCCATGAATGAGCTCGTCTTTTTTGATACCGGGGCCATTGATGCATATTACACCATGTTCCCGGTGATGCTCCGCAGGTCCGGCAG
>CAZWFM010000220.1:0-4180 GCA_964633185.1 uncultured Bacteroidales bacterium
CTGTCTGGCAACATCAGGACCTGGTGCAACAAATTTAATTACGGGTATCGCAGATGCGATGATCGATTCAACTCCAATTGTCTGTATCACAGGACAGGTCATCTCACCTCTGTTAGGTACCGATGCGTTTCAGGAAACAGATGTAGTTGGGATTTCTATGCCTGTTACAAAATGGAATTACCTGATTACAAAATCTGAAGAAATCCCCTGGGCAATAGCTCAGGCATTTTATATTGCAAGTACCGGCAGGCCGGGACCAGTGCTTCTTGATATTTCAAAAGATGCTCAGTTTGGCAAATTGGATTTCAGTTATAAAAAGTGTACCGGATTAAGAAGTTATGTCCCTAAGCCTAAAATTGATCCATCAAATGTTGCACAGGCGGCGGAGCTGATCAATAACGCAAAGAAACCATACGTATTATTCGGACAGGGGATCATATTGGGAAATGCAGAAAACGAATTTAAGACTTTCCTGGAAAAATCCGGAATACCTGCTGCATGGACCATATTGGGTGTTTCAGCGTTGAATTCAGATCATCCCTTAAATATGGGAATGCTCGGAATGCATGGAAATTATGCTACAAACATTATGAATAATAAATGCGATGTTTTGATTGCTATTGGTATGCGATTCGATGACCGGGTTACGGGCAATCTAAATTCGTTCGCCAAACAGGCAAAAATAATACATATGGATATTGACCCTGCGGAAATTGACAAAAACGTAAAGACAGATATTGCTGTTCTCGGAGATGTAAAAGATACTTTGCCCCTTTTGACAGATCTTATTGAAAAAAAAGACCATTCCTCGTGGATAGGGGAATTTAAAAAACTTGCAAAAATAGAATTTGAAAAAGTCATAAAGCCAGATTTTCATCCCGAAAAAGAAGGAATAACGATGGGTGAAGTAATAAACAGAATTAATGAAAGAACAAAGGGGGAAGCTATTATAGTTACAGACGTTGGACAACATCAAATGTTTGCCTCCCGTTATGCAAAACTTAAGAAAAACCGAAGCTTTGTTACTTCAGGAGGATTAGGGACCATGGGATTTGGATTACCAGCAGCACACGGTGCAAAAATTGGTGCGCCTGACAGGGAAGTAATTCTATTTGTTGGAGACGGAGGATTCCAGATGACCATTCAGGAACTTGGAACCATTAATCAGACTCAGGCTTCCGTAAAGATTGTGCTCATGAACAATAAATACCTCGGAATGGTACGCCAGTGGCAGGAGATGTTTTTTAACAAACGCTATGCAGAAACCTATCTTATGAATCCTGATTTTATTCAAGTAGCTAAAGGATTTGGTATACACGGTAAAAAAGTATTATCGCGACCTGAACTTGATGCAGGAATAGACGAAATGCTGAACCATAAAGGAGCATATTTGCTTGAAGTATCTATAGAAAAAGAGAATAACGTATTTCCAATGGTACCTGTTGGAGCTTCAGTATCAGATGTTATTTTGGAACCTAAGAGTTTATGATTAAAACAGTATGCTATGAAACGAACATGAATTTATTGACTTCGTCGAGAGTTCCATACGACCATTAAAAATTTAACTTTATACGTATGAAAAATACATATACAATAACAGCTTTTTCGGAACACCATATCGGTTTACTAAACCGAATTACTATTATATTTACAAGGCGACAAGTAAATATTGAAGCACTTACAGTTTCTCAATCTGCAATTCAGGGTGTTCATAAATTCACGATAGTTGTGAATGAGACAAAAGAAAGAGTCGAAAAAGTAGTAAAGCAAATTGAAAAACAAGTTGAAGTACTGAAAGCATTTTATCATCCTGACAGTGATATCGTGCATCAGGAGATTGCCTTATACAAAGTACCAACGGAAGCATTGCTGCAAAGCACCAAGCTGGAACAAATCATAAGAAAGCACAATGCACGCATACTTGAAGTAATGCCTGAGTATACTGTCATTGAAAAAACAGGGCATAAAATTGAGACACAGGAATTATTTGACCAGCTTTCGGATTTTGGAGTGAAACAGTTTACCCGTTCGGGAAGAGTTGCCGTGACAAAGCTCAATGAAGAATTGTTGACAAAATATCTTCAGGAAATTGAAGAAGAAAAAATTAAATCATAGAAAATAAATAAATAAACATTAAAAATTATGGCTAAAATTAATTTTGGAGGAGTTGAAGAAACGGTAATTACCCGGAACGAATTTCCTCTTTCGAAGGCACAGGAAGTACTAAAAAACGAAACAATAGCAATTATCGGATATGGTGTTCAGGGACCTGCACAGGCTTTAAATATGAAAGACAATGGCATTGATGTAATTATTGGTCAGTCACCTGACTTCAAAGCAGATTGGGACAGGGCAATAGCGGATGGATGGATACCTGGTAAAACACTTTTCCCCATAGAAGAGGCAGCTAAAAAAGGTACAATCATACAATACCTTGTTTCTGATGCAGCACAACGTGCAGTATGGCCAGCATTAAAAAAGTGTCTGAATGAAGGAGATGCTTTGTATTTCTCTCATGGATTTTCCATCACATACAAAGAACAAACAGGAGTAATTCCTGCATCAAATATTGATGTTATTCTTTGTGCACCAAAAGGATCCGGAACAAGCGTACGGCGTAACTTCCTTGCCGGTGCCGGCATCAATTCAAGTTATGCGGTTTTCCAGGATTATACAGGAAGAGCAGAGCAAAGAACACTGGCTATTGGTATAGCAATTGGTTCCGGATACTTATTCCCAACAACATTTGAAAATGAAGTTTATTCAGATCTGACGGGTGAAAGAGGAGTTTTGATGGGTGCTCTTGCCGGTATTATGGATGCTCAATACCAGGTTTTAAGAAAAAACGGCCATAGCCCGAGTGAGGCCTTTAATGAAACCGTTGAAGAATTAACGCAAAGTTTGATCCGGCTTGTTGATGAAAACGGTATGGACTGGATGTATGCAAACTGCTCTGCAACCGCACAAAGAGGAGCTCTTGACTGGAGACCTAAGTTCAAAGAAGCAACATTACCGGTATTCAATGAACTTTATAGCAAAGTGAAATCCGGTGAAGAATGTACCAGAGTACTTTCATCAACAGGAGTTGCAGATTACAAAGAACAGCTTGGAAAAGAGCTTAAAGAATTGCGTGAATCAGAAATTTGGGCTACCGGAGCACAAGTGCGTAAATTACGCCCAAGTAAATAAATCAATAGATATAGAATCGTACAACCCCCACAATCTTCCGGGGGTTTTCTTGTTTTATGAGTATAATGTCAATAACTACATATACTGCAAAGATTTGGTATATAGTAAAATGACACTATTTTTGAATAAAGTTTATTCTATTGGATAGTCATAAATTCGAAAAAATAAAATTTTTTCATTCTCTCTGGTTCCCGCTTCTTTTCGTTGCAATTTTGTGGATAGTAAAAGAAATTGAGATCCTGACAGAGAGCAGTTTCTTGTCTTATGGGTTGTATCCTTTGGATATTCGGGGATTAAAAGGAATATTATTTGCTCCCTTTATCCATGGCAGTTGGGAACATTTAATCAATAACAGCATCCCTGTATTTATTTTAACACTGACACTTTTTTATTTTTACAGAGAGATCTCCTTTAAAGTTTTCTTTCTGCTTTTTTTTATTCACAACTTCTGGCTTTGGTTCTTCGGAAGAGGTGCTTATCATATTGGTGCAAGTGGAATGATCTATGGTTTAGGGGCATTTCTCTTTGTTAGTGGAATCATCAGGAAAAACACCCACCTTTTGGCAATATCGATGTTGGTAGCCTTTCTCTATGGCAGTATGGTCTGGGGTATTTTCCCGCTTGTAGAAGGTGTTTCATGGGAAGGACATCTTACAGGAATGTTAGCTGGTATAATTCTTGCGTTTTACTATAAACAATATGGTCCTTCGCCAAATTTTGGCAGATGGAAAGATGAATATCCTGAAGAAGAAACTAAGCTTTTGGATGAAAAAGATGCATACTGGAATGCCAAGGATGAAAATTCAGAAATCCCCTGAAAATAATACTTATGAAGATCTTAAGAATAAGAAATGGGAATAGAAAAATTGTTATATTAGATTCGTAAACTATTGAAGCTCCTCGCCGCAAGCGATGAGGAACTATTCTCACGAGCACAGCGAGTAATCTTCGATCCTTTTTTTTATTATTTTTGTGTTCGCTAGCCCCGCAG